>CALUQQ010000030.1 GCA_944322955.1 Candidatus Gastranaerophilales bacterium | reverse complement strand
AGACTTGTTGCCCTGACAATTGTAAAAGACAGCGACGATATAATGCTTGTTACGGCAAACGGAATTGTAACAAGGATTAACGCAGGCTCAATCTCGCAGCAAGGCCGTCCGGCAACCGGTGTAAGAGCTCAAAACCTTGTTGACAACGACGCTGTTGTTTCCGTAAACAAAATTATTAATCCGGACGAAGATGACGTAACAATTAAACCCGAAACTCCCGCGCAGCCAACGCTGCAGCAGACAAGTTTACTGGATGACAACCAAGTATAAAAATTTTACTGAACACTTTTAATAGTAATTGTGCGGCGTTGCCTATCTACGAAATAATCGGTGTTTTGTATAATATTATTGCCGATAATTCCGTCAAACGGCATATTGTCATTAAGCATTACAAAAGTTCTTACATTTTTAAATTCGGAATTCCCGAGTTTAAAAAATCCACTCACAACCGGTACAACCGTAGTCTCGCCATTTGCTGATTGTGCCAGACCAAATATATTAGTCTTTAATTTTATATTACTATTTTTTATAAAATTGCCGTAAACAACGCTTGTTACGGCCCCTGTATCAACCAGAAATCTGCCCTTAATGCCGTTGAATGAAGCGTTTATGATTATTAAACCGTCTTTACCGGAATAAGGTATTTTTTCAGTTTTGAATTGAGCTGCCGCCAGATAGGGTTTGCCGGTTATTTCAAAATATCTTGTTTTAGCCGAAGTGCTGCCTGTTACGTCAAGTTCAGCAGCTTTAGCAAAATATTCGGCCGCAAAATCCTTTTGGCCAAATTGATTATATAAATCCGCAAGAACATATGCAAAATACGGGCTTTTGTTAAAAATTTGAAAAGCTTTTTGCGCACATTCAAACGCCTTATTTATGTCACCTATATCTTTATAAGCCGAAATTAAAGTCATTTGAATAACTTCGTAGTCAGGAAGTTCCGCCGCAAGTTCTTCGTATAGTTTTATTGATCTTTCGTAATCGCCGGAGTTATTATAAAAATTTGCCAGTGCGTATTTGTAATCCGGAGTTTCAGGACTGTTTTTAACAGCAGATTTAAGATAACTCTCTGTATTTTCACTGTCACCGGTATTGTAGTATATAAGACTTAACAGATAATTAATAAAGGCATCATCAGGATATTTTTCCGAAAGCTTCAAACCTGTTTGCTCAGCCTCAGAAAGCTTATTTTGATTTAAAAGTACCTTAAATTTCAAAAGATAAAACTCTTTTAAAATATCGCGGGGAGGATTACCTTCCAGAAGTTTTTCTGCTTCTTTAAACTTACCGTTTCTAAATGCATCCTTAGCCTGTATGTAATTTTGGTGCATCTTTATATTATCCTGATAGATTCCGTAGCCTATAAATCCACCGATTACTAAAAATATTACAAGACAACTTATTATTACAGACTCCCTGAAATTCATATCTTCCCTCTATTCTACAAAAAACTGTGTTTCACAAAGTGTTTTGGTCGGGTTGTCGCCCGAATAAACTTTCATAATATACGCACCGGTTTGAGATATTACAACATAATCATCATAATAATACATCTCATCATCCTTTAACGGAGCAGTATAACTCCAATATAAATTATAACCGTGACGCATGTATTTGTTGTCAAGCTTTATAACCTGAATGTTTATTGACTGCGTCTTAATCTTTTTCGGAATAATTACAAGATAATATATCCGCTCATTCGGTTGAAATTTAAAACTGTAATTCATTACGTTTTCGGGAGTTATTTTGTCGTGATTAAATAAAATGGCTGCTTTATCACGCGAACAGCCCGTTAAAATTATTAGGCTTAATATTAAAAAAACTACTGCTTTTTTCATTTTTCAAGACTTCTTATCTTATCTTGAACCTGTCCGACCAGGTTTGCATCTTTATTATACTGAAGAAAACATTTATAATACTTCAAAGCTTCGGGCTTGTTATTTTCGGTTTCATAAGCTATTGCAAGAGCATAATAGGCATATGCATAATTTGCATCAAGCTCAATTACTTTTAAAAAAGCTTTTTTGGAATCTTCATAATTTTTTTCGTTAGCACAGGCAAGCCCCAAGTTGAACCAGCCGTCCGCATAATCAGGTTTAACAACAATAGCGCGTTTATAAAATTCGGCAGCGGTTTTGTTATCATTTTTCAAGCCGTAAATATTCCCGATTTTTAATAAAGTTACCTCATCGTCAGGTTTTATTTCAAGTGCCTGCTGATAATTTTGGATTGCGATATCAAAATCTTTTTTTCTGTAATTTTCATCACCAAGTGTTATCAAATCTTTATTTTTTTTCAAGTCAAACGGTTTCTGCCGGATATCGCCGTCATCATTCAAAGAGATTTCAGGCAGATCAGTTCCCTCAACAGCAGGTGCACTTTGACTGTAAAGAGCCGAAATAAAATCGCCGTATTCACTGCTGTATAATTTTTTATCCGGATTCAGCGCAATGGCTTTTTCATACATTTCAGCTGCTTTTTCATTCAATTCAAGGCCTCTGTATGCTTTTGCAAGACCAAAATAGGCATAATCATCAGCGGAATTACGTGCGACAGCTTTTTGGAAGTATTCAGAAGCTTTTGAATAATTATTTGCATTAAGCATCAAAAAACCTTCCGACACAATTGCTTTAGTAAGATTAGCACTAACAGTGGGATTATCTTTTACAGCGAGAATTTCTTCGTACAATTTAATTGCATCCTGATATTGATCAAGCGCGTGCAGGGCAAAAGCCTTATTGGTTTTAACATCAATATCATCAGGCTTAATTTTTAAAACTTCATCGTAGTATTTAAGTGCGAATATATAATTTTTCTGTGCATGATAACAGGCTGCCAAATCTTTTTTAATCTCAATATCTTCTGGTTTAATAACTAAAGCTTTTTCAAAATTAGCTATAGCCGGCTCAAGATTATTCATTCTTTTAAAAACGATAGCCATGTTTTTGAAAGCACGAAAATCCGACGGATAATTCACGGTATAAATTTTATACTGTTCAATCGCTTCCTCATTTTTTTTCATATCGGCGAGAAGATTTGCATAATCAAGTCTTATTGAATGCAAATTCGGTAATTGTTTAAAAACAGTCTGATATTGTTCAAGTGCAAGCTCATTATTACCCAATTCCTGATAAGCAAGTGCAAGATTTATATGACAAGAAGTATTCTGCGGGTCTAATTCAACAGCTTTTTCCAAAATTTCGGACCCTTTGGAATAATCTCCCGTTTTCACGAGCGCAATACCATAGTTTGCATAATCCTTAAACGCGGATGAATTTTTATTATACAAATTTGTATATTCCTTAACAGCTTTTTCGGGCATATCAAGAACAAGATAAGCAGACGCCAAATTTTCTCTTGCTTCCCTGTGCTGCGGATAAATTTCCAAAAATCTGTTATAACTTGCAATTGCCGCCTTGTAATCCTGCATTTTATACTGCACATTTGCTATATTCAAATAATTATATTTATATTCCGGAAAAATTCCCAGTGCTTTGTCATATGCTGCGAAAGCCTCTTTATATTTGCCCTGAGTTTCATAAATACTGCCAACACTTATATACAAAAAAGCATCATCCGGCTTTAATTCTATAACTTTTGCATAAGCTTGAAGCGCAAGCTCGTATTCACCGAGATCAGAATAAATCCCTGCAAGCTTGGTATAAAGCATGCTGTCATTACCGGCAATTGAAATAGCTTGTTTTAATTTTTCAATAGCCTCAGGCAAATTATTCTGATATTCAGCAGAACATGCCTGCTGATACAAAGAATTTACCTCAGCCGTCATCGCACTATATGCCGGACAAGAAACAAGCGCTGAAACAATTATTAATGCTGTTAAAAAATATTTTTTAATTTTTCTACTCCTCAGTCAATTAACATTTTACCAAAAAATTCACTCCGTGTAAAGAAATTTACCCTCATTTTTAATTTATTCAAAAATATTAAAATATACTTCTAAAAAATTAATACCTAAGAATTAGGATTTTTTATTAAACTAATTCTCTGTCAAAATCTTAACAAAAATTTACAATTTAATTTCGCTTACAGCGCAAGTTTTTATTTTTACGCCTTTTATACCACTAGAAAAATTTTTAACAACGTGCTATAATATACACGAAGTTATAAAAATAACTAAAAAGGAGTAAGATTCTATGACAAAGCTCGCATCAAAGACCGAAGAAAAAAAGGTCAAATCTAAATTCAATGACGAGTTCGAAGACTATTTAAAAGCTCAATGTCTAAAGACAACTTTTAATGGTTTAGAATTAGAAACATTCTCATGGTACAAAAAAGTTTTAGGACTCGCTTAAACAATTAAATAGAAAGATTACTTAAAAGTCGGCTGTCATCGAAAGCCGATTTTTTAGTATCAAGACAATTCACGGATAAGCTCATGGGCTTGTTCACAGTCAGGGAAAATTTCTACTGCTTTTTCAAGCTGTTGAAGCGCAGAGTTTTTGTCATTCAATTTAGCAAGACATTTTGCACTGTTGAGAAGAATATTTACATTCATAGGACTTTTTTCCAGAAGATTGGCGAAGATTCCATTGGCCTGACCGTAATTTCCAAGCTCATAATAGCAAAGACCCAGCAAATTTTCGCAATCATTTGTTTTATCACCCTCATAAGATTTAACTAAAAATGCCTTTGCATCTTCATAATCTTTAAGTAAAAATCTGATTTTACCGGCAATAAATAAGAGGAAAGGCTGATCATTTGCGGATTTAAGCGCGGCATCAATCTGTTCTTTGGCTCTTACAAGGTCATTCAGCTGGATTTTATTTAACGCTGAAAAGCCAAGCGCATTTGGATTTTCAGGGTCGATTTCCAGAGCTTTAGCATACATTTCATCAGCCTTTTTAAAATCAGTTGTGGCATGCAGATAGTTTGCATATTCAAAGACAATCGAAAAGCTTTCCGGTTTCAATTGATAAGCCTTTTCAAATTCATCTTTTGCATAATCAAACAATCTTTTGGAAAGATAAATAACACCCAAATCCTTATGCGCCGGAGCATAATCAGGTTTAAGCTCAATGACTTTTTTAAGAATTTTTTCCGCCTTATCCGTATCGTCCGTTATGATACAAACATGCGCAAATTCATAATAAAGTTCAAATGAAACATTTCCCTGCAGCAAAATCTTTTCAAAAATCTGTTTGGCATATTGAGGCTGCTTCAATTTCAAATAAAGATTAGCCAGCTTATGAGCCATATTAACAGATTTTGGATTTAAAACGACAAGATTTTGCAAAATATTAACAGCAAGCTGATATTCACCAATCAATTCATAGCAGCACACAAGATTATATTGAAAATTATGTTTTGCCGGGAACTGAACAATAAGATGCTTATAATGTTCAATAGCGGAATGAATGTCACCCGATTTAACTTCCGACAGCGCAAGTGCCACAAGATAACTGTCTAAAGGCTCAACTTCATAAGCTTTTTTAAAATATTCACACGCCTCTTTATGTTTGTTTTGTATTTGTAAAACAGACCCTATATTGAAATAAGTTACAGAATTTTCAGGATCATATTCACTTGCCTTTAAAAAATTTTCATAAGCCTTATCAAGCTGCCCGATTGTTACATAGCATGTTCCAAGATTATTGTATAATTGAGAATGTTCTGGTTTTAAAGCAAGCGCTTTTTCAAGATAATGAACACTTTCCTCAAACTTTCTCAATGTCATATTCGCAGTACCAATAATATAATAAAGTGAATAATCGTCATCTTTTACAAATTCAAGTGCTTTTTTTGCGTATTCAACGGCTTTTTCCGCTTCATTAGATTTTACAAAAACAACACAAAGATTTTTATATGCATCAAGGAATTCCGGCCTTAATTTTATAACTTCAAGGTAAGCAGTTTTAGCATGAAGAAAATCATTCAGATTGTCATAGCAGTTTGCGAGATAAAACCAGCTTGAGGCATCCTCTGGCAGATATTTTACAACAGTTTCAAAAACACTTTTGCCTTCCTTATACTTTTCCAGATTTACATAACAAAGCCCGAGAAGTTTTAGGGCCTCAATATTTTTTTTATCCTTTTTCAAAAGTTCTTCAAGTATCGACAAAGCCTCTTGAAATTTACGTTCCGCTATAAGTTTATTTATCTTATCCATAATTGATATTATACATTAAAAACATTTTAATGTATAATTTAAATATGAATATAATGCAGGAATTTGATACAATAGCCGCAATCGCAACACCGCTTGGTACAGGCGGTGTAGGCGTTATAAGAATTTCCGGCAGCAAAAGTTTTGATATTGCGGCCAAAATCTTTAATGGAAAAACCCCTGTATCGGGTAAAATATCTCACGGATGGATTGAAGATAATAACCAAAAAATAGATGAAGTCATACTTCTTGCATTTAAAAATCCTAACAGCTACACAGGTGAAGATGTCATAGAAATCCAGTGTCACGGAGGTATTAACGTTGTGAGAAACATCCTCAACCTCGTTTTGAAAAACGGGGCAAGGATGGCAGAACGCGGGGAATTTACCAAACGCGCTTTTTTAAATAAAAAACTCGACCTCTCACAAGCAGAAGCCGTTGCCGACCTGATTCACGCAAAAACACAAAAATTTGCCGTACAATCCGCCAAAAATCTCTCAGGTGTCCTCGCAGATAAAATACGCGAAATTAAAAAAATTTTGTTTGATTCTCTTTCTAAAATCATCGCAGGAATTGATTTTCCGGAAGATGTTAACGAACCTGAATACCATGACTTGATAACTGAATTTGAAAAAGCACTCGTTGAAATCGACAAAATACTTGCCTGTGCCAACACCTCCGATATACTGCGGCAGGGAGTAAAAGTCGCTATCGCAGGGAAACCTAATGTTGGCAAATCGTCGCTTTTTAATAAACTTCTGAACCTTAACCGCGCTATTGTAACTGATATTGCAGGTACAACCCGAGATGTCTTAAAAGAAACTCTTGACATGGGCACAGCAGTAACTTTAATCGACACAGCCGGCATCCATGATACCGATAATAAAGTTGAAGAAATCGGCGTTGAATTCTCAAAACAATCCATAGAAGAAGCCGATCTGATTCTTTTCCTCTATAACGCACAAACCGGTCAGGACAACGATGACAGACAAATTTATAATCTTATAAAAAACAAAAAACACCTTATTATAGCAAACAAATGTGACCTTACGGCCAACAGACAGGATAACGCTGTTTATATCTCAACGCTTACAGGTGAAGGCCTTGAAAAACTCCGAATAAAAATTCAAAATACCGTCTGCTCCTTTTCTCTCGAAGATACAGAATTCATAACAAACAAAAGACAACAGGAATGCCTTATTAAATGCAGAGAAAGTCTTTTGAATGCCCTTGATGCAGCTAAACACCGTGAACTCCAGGATTTAATTTCTATTGACCTCAAATCCGCGCTCTTATTTTTAGATGAAATAACAGGCGAAGTTATCACGGATGAAATTTTGAATAATATCTTTGATCATTTTTGTATAGGAAAATAAATTTTTCAAAAAAATTTTAATGCTGTTTTTTGACGCTAATTTTTTTGTTCATTTTTTAACGTTTTTTTGATGTTTTTTAACGAAATTTTGCGTTTTTTGATCAAAATTGAACAAAAATGAACGTTTTTTGAATTTTTTATAAATTTGGCTGAAATGCTTGTTATGAGCGGCTCTTCAGGTTAATATCTAAAATATCTGTCAAAATCCACATCATCAAAACTGCATAACAATTTAAAAACATCGTCATGCTCATCCATCCTCTGAAAGTTATACTCATCAAACTTCCAGAACTTGGGGTTAATGCCCTTAACACGTACAATTCCGGCATCTTTGAGTATATTCAATTTCTTTTTAACCACCTCAAGCGGTAGCTCAACAAGTTTAGCCAATTCAACAGAGGTAATACCATCCGCTGTAGCGCCTTTTTCAGGTGTCATAAACATAAGCTCCAGGCCTACTTTTTTAAGCTCTTTATCTTCCGATTCATACATATGACAATTTTACCCGAAATGCCGGCATTTTTTATCATATTTCTGGTGTAAATATCCTGATTGCACGTGCCAAAATGCCCAGACAATACGATATTACCACTCCGTAATTTGTTATAGGAATTTTGAAATTATTTGCGATTAAAATTCTGGATAAAACCTCGCGCCTGTTGGTCATACAGGCACCGCAGTGTATTATAAGCTTATAAGGCGTAATATCCGGAAAATCGTGGCCTGAATAATGCTCTATAACAAGGTTTTTACCAGTTTTTTTTCTCAAAAGAGCCGGTATTTTAACTCTGCCTATATCATCCTCAATTGCATGGTGAGCACAGCTTTCGAGGATAAGCACCCTGTCGCCGTCTTTCAAATTTTCAAGGGTCTCAGCGCCTTTAACAAATTCCGCCAAATCGCCTTTAAGCCTTGCAAAAAGTATAGAAAAAGATGTCAACGGAATATTGTCAGGCACAATTTCAGCGACTTTTTTAAACGCCTGAGAATCAGTAATAACAAGCGACGGGAGGATTTTTAAATTATTCAGCGCATATTGTAATTCAGTTTCTTTAACGACATAGGGCATACAATTACTATCCAACAAATCACGTATAGTCTGCACTTGCGGCAGAATAAGCCGGCCTTTCGGGGCTTCTTTATCAATAGGTACAACGAGAATGACAGTACTGTTTTCAGGCACCAAATCACCGACTATTTTCGGCGGATTAACAAAATCTTCCGGCAAAAGCTTTACCAAAGCTTCTTTAAACCTAAATACAATATCTTCATCCGAAATAACAGAAGTATACAAAACATTTTTATAATCTTGAATCTCAACTCTTTTAACATCACACTTATTAACGGCTATAAAATACGGGATATCAAGCTCATCAAACTTTTTGATCAATTCTGTTTCATATTTTCCGATACCGTTATAATCACATACAACAACGGCAATATCACAGCGATTAATTATTTTAAATGTTTTTTCAATACGTTTTTTCGCCAAAAGAGTATTATCATCTAATCCTGCCGTATCCAAAAAAGTTACGGGGCCGAGCGGCAAAAGCTCCATAGATTTTTCAACCACATCAGTCGTCGTTCCTGCGACATCCGAAACTATTGATATACTTTGATTTGCGACCTTATTCAAAAGAGAAGATTTCCCGACATTTGTCCGGCCGAAAATTCCTATATGAAGCCTGTTTGATTTTAAAGTTTTCATAAATCTACCACTTTATTTTAGCATAAAACTCTATGACAGAAATATTTTATAATATAATATAATTATGGCAATATATTTTTATTACGGCGACGAAGAATTTAATATAGAACTAGAAATCAACAAACTCAAAAAAGGTCTTGATGAAAACTTTCTTGAAATGAGCCTGAAAACTTATGACAACCCGAAATTTGCCGATTTAATCTCAATACTGAGAACGCAGCCTATGATGTTCGGTAAAATGCTTGTTATTATAAAGGCAAACGACTATTTTAACAAAGCTTTTGAAGACAAAGAACTTAAACAAATTCAAGAAGCACTTGAAGATAATAACGAGAATCTTGATATAGTTTTTGTTGCTGAACTTCCTAGAAACGAAGGCAAAAAACTCGACAGCCGTAAAAAATTTTTCAAACTGCTTTCAAAATATAATGCAAAAGAATTCCAGTCAATTCCAACCTATAAAACAGCAGAGCTTGAAAGCTGGATAAAAAAACAAGCCAAATCAAAGGATTTGGAAATATCCTCAGACGCAGCCTCAAGAATGATTATACAAATCGGAAACAACCTCAGGGAAATTGATGCTGAACTTAATAAACTCAAACTGTTTATCTATCCGGCGAAACAAATTACAACCAATATGGTGAAAGAACTATGCATTTCAAACGAAGATTTATTTGCTTTTTCGGATTTTCTTATGAAAGGGGAAAAAGATCTGGCACTTTTGGAATACAGAAAACTCTTAGAAAAAAAATTCTGTCTTGAAATAGTCGCCGCCCTGCAAACAATGATAAGAAAATGGATTCTACTAAAAGCAAAATCTTCTGAATGCTCCTCGTTTGAACTTTCCAAACTGACAGGGCAACATGAATATGTTGTAAAATTGAATCTACAAAAACTTAAAAATACAAGTCTAAAGGATTTAGTCAAATTAAAACAGAATCTTACGGAAGCTGAATACAAAATAAAATCAGGACAATCTTTAGTGCCTGAAAAGGAGGTCGAAGATGTCCTATTTAGATAAAGACTACCCGTTCTTACTTGATTATTTTATAAAAGGAATCAAAAATCCAGATAAAAATATTTCTCACTGTATTTTATTCTGGGGAAACGATGTTGAGGCGCAGTATGAACTTGCGCTTGAGGTCGCACGAATTTTAAACTGCAAACTTGACACCGCACCTGACTGCAATTGTCTGAATTGCACATGGATAAGAAATAACTCGCATCCGGCTGTCTTAACCTATTCAAAAGTTGACAACAAACCTACTGATGATGATTCCAAAACAATGTTTTCAATCGCACAGGCGAGAATGATTAAAAATGATCTTGCAATAACATCAGATTATCAAAGAGTCTTAATCTTCTGCGATAAAGATTCAAACGGCAAACCCTGCGGACTTAATTTCACCAACTTCTCAACCGATGCTGCTAATGCTTTGTTGAAAACTTTTGAAGAACCGCCTGCCAACACAACTTTTTTCTTTTTAACAAATGATATATCTGATATGATATCAACAGTTGTTTCGCGTTCACAGTGCTTTTTTGTTCCGTCTAAAAAAGACGAACCGCAAAACTTTGAACTTGTCAAAAACCTTATGGATAACTATCTTACGATAACACGGAATAATGTATTGGATTTTAATGACACAATTCTGTCACTCACAAAAGAAAACGACCCCTCTGAGATTTTTATTCAAATGCAAAATTATATGGTTAATCTTTTAAAATCAAATCTTAAAAATCCGCGGCTTAAATTAAAGCTCATATCTGATATTAAAGCTATTGAAAAAGCAAAAAAAGAACTCAAATTAAACATGAATATCCAAACTATTATTGAAAATCTTGCTTTCGATATGGTTCTGAAATAATTAATAATATTTCCTGTTTTTTTGACATTTCCCCCGCAATACCGTAAAATAAATACAGAGGGTAAGCTCCATACCTCCTCCGACACAGACTTGTTAAGGGACTAAAGCGGAAAAACGGGACATAATTGAAAGTCCTAGCTACACTAGGACTTTCAATTCAAATTCTCGCTAAATTGTATAGGGAGTTAAGAATGGTTTCAGGAATGTCGGTTCTTGGAACCATTTCCCTATATATACATTATAACTCATTTTCAGGCAATGTCAAACATGGTTAAATAATTGCCCGAAAAAACTTTATACAATATAATAAAATTATGAAAAAATTCAGTTTTTTAAATCAGTTTCCGGACGCGGTTATTGTAACGAATAAGTTAGGGGATGTTGTTTTTCAAAACAATGCATTTAAACGCAGATTTCCAAATTTTTCCAACTTGAAAAAATTCTCCCACAACATGAATTTTGACATCTGCCCTCTTAATAGCGAAAATGTTGAAATCTATTCTCCCATCTATCATGCACTGAATTCAAAAGAGGATTTTTTTGCTTTTGTTTCCTACGAAATCTCAACAAATAATATATTGTATTTTTATCTGACAGCAATCAAAAAAAAGAAATACACGGTTATTTTTATGACGGACGTAACTGCCGAAAACGCGCTGGAAGTTTATAAATCACGATTGGAAAAACTGCAGGATAAATATAACCACCTTGAAGAAG
>CALUQQ010000029.1 GCA_944322955.1 Candidatus Gastranaerophilales bacterium | reverse complement strand
AGCTCATCTTCAATTTTACGCTGAATCAATCTTCTCAACGGTCTTGCGCCGTAAGCTTCGGAGTAACCGTTTTCAGCAAGGTGGTCTTTAACTTCATCAGTAACCTCAACCGACAATTCGCGTTCCTGCAAGCGTTTGAACAAATCTTTAAGCATTAAATCAACAATCTGTCTGATTTCCTCTTTGCTGAGGTGAGAGAAGACTATTGTTTCATCAATACGGTTCAAGAATTCCGGTCTGAAGGCTTTTTTCATTTCTTCGGTAACGGTTTCTTTGAGTTTTTCGTATTTATCTTTAGATTCGTCCTCGCCTGTTGTAAAGCCGAGTTTAGCCGTATTTGTAATCATGCTTGCGCCGACGTTTGACGTCATGATAATAATTGTATTTTTGAAATTGATATGGCGTCCTTTGGAATCCGTCAGGCGGCCGTCATCAAGGATTTGAAGCATAATATTAAACACATCCGGATGAGCTTTTTCAATTTCGTCAAAAAGCACAACTGAATAAGGCTTTTTACGGATTAATTCGGTTAAATGCCCGCCGTCATCATAGCCCACGTAGCCCGGAGGAGAGCCGATAAGTTTTGCGGTTGAATGTTTTTCCATAAATTCTGACATATCAACCCTTATCATGTTATCTTCAGAGCCGAAAACAGCTTCAGCCAGCGCTTTTGCGAGTTCTGTTTTACCGACGCCCGTCGGACCGCAGAAGATAAAGCTTCCGATGGGTCTGTTGGGTGATTTCAAGCCTACACGCGCACGTCTGATTGCTTTTGAAATAGCCACAACCGCGTCATTTTGACCGATAACACGTGCGTGAAGTGTTTCTTCAAGTTTAAGAAGTCTTTCGCTTTCGCCTTCCGTCAGTTTAGTAACGGGAACGCCTGTCATTGTCGCGATAACTTCCGCAACATTTTCCGCAGTTACGGTCGGTTTGTTAGCTTCGTGCTCTTCCTTCCATTTTGCTGACATTTCGCGGATTCTGTCACGCATATCTGCTTCATCGTCTCTTAATTGAGAAGCTTTTTCAAATTCCTGATTGCGGATTGCGTCTTCTTTCTCTTTTATCAAAGCTCGGAGTTCTTTTTCCATTTCTTTGCCTTCAGGAGAAAGCGTTGAAACCTTCAATCTGACTTTAGAGCTTGCTTCATCAAGAACGTCAATTGCTTTATCCGGCAAAAATCTGTCGGTAATGTATTTATTGGATAATTTAACCGCCGCAACTACAGCCTCATCAGAGATAATAAGGTTGTGGTGTTCTTCGTATTTACCTTTAATCCCTTTGATAATCTCAATAGATTCATCTTCCGTCGGCTCGTCTATCATAACCGGCTGGAAGCGTCTTTCGAGTGCTGAATCTTTTTCAACGTATTTTCTGTATTCATCAAGCGTTGTGGCGCCGATTACCTGAATTTCGCCTCTTGAGAGCGCGGGTTTAAGGATATTTGCGGCGTCAATCGCACCTTCAGCTGCACCTGCGCCGATAAGTGTGTGCATTTCGTCGATTACAAGGATAATATTACCGGCCTGTCTGATTTCGTCCATAATCTTTTTAAGACGTTCTTCAAACTCGCCTCTGTATTTTGTACCTGCGACCAAAAGTCCCATATCAAGCTGGATTACCTTTTTGCCGTCAAGAATATCAGGCACTTCCGCATTAACAATTCTTATTGCAAGCCCCTCTGCAACGGCTGTTTTACCGACACCGGGTTCACCTATTAATACAGGATTGTTTTTTGTTCTTCTCGCAAGAATTTGTATAACACGTTCAATTTCTTTTTCTCTGCCGACAACAGGGTCAAGTCTCAATTCCTGTGCGGCAAGGGTTAAGTCACGTCCGAATTCATCCAGACTCGGGGTTTTTGTTTTGCCGGACGAAGACGAACTTGAAGATGAGCTTGATGATGAACCGCTTGAAACCTGCGGTTTGGTCTCTCCAAGCATTTTTATAACATTGCTTCTGATTTTATTTAAGTCAACTCCAAGGTTTTCAAGGACTCTTGCGGCAACGCCTTCCCCTTCTCTTATCAAGCCTAATAAAAGGTGTTCCGTGCCTATATAATTATGACCTAATTGTCTGGCTTCATCCCATGAAAGTTCCAGAACACGTTTTGCTCTCGGGGTAAAAGGTATTTCAACGGCTACAAATCCTGAGCCGCGTCCGATTATTTTTTCGACTTCGGCTCTTGCGTCTTTTAGAGTTACGCCCATTGATTTGAGCGTTTTTGCAGCAACGCCTGTTCCTTCACCTATAAGTCCGAGCAGTACCTGTTCCGTACCTACAAAGTTATGACCGAGTCTCCTTGCCTCTTCCTGGGCAAGCATTATGACCTTGATAGCTTTTTCAGTAAAACGTTCAAACATTTTTTCTCCTATCTCTTCCTATGCTATAAATTATATATCAAATCCTAAAAACTTTCAAGTGGCAGGGGTGGAGACTTATATAGTTGTTTATATCTATTTGAAAATTGTAAAAATGTAACAAAATCAACAAACAGATATATCTGTGGTAATATTATTTTATAGGAGAATATGAATGAAATACGAAGATTTAACGTTTAAAGTCCCTATAGAATCTGAATCGTATAAAGAAGATTCAAAATATGTTATTGACAAAATAATCAGTATATTAGATTGTAGAAAAAAAGTAAATGATGATAAAATAATAATTAATACAAATTTAAGGATGGGGCTTCCGTTAGAAAATATTAATAAAATTGCCGGACCTATGATAGAGGCATGGGCAGTGGAAGTCTTTTCAGAAATAAGAGATGATACTGATAATAAATATAATTTAATTAATGTGGAAGCGCAGGAACGGCTTGGAATTGCGGATATTGTTTTACAATTTAAAAAAGATAAACAAATATTAACCGGTAATATTGATGTAAAAGCAACTGCAAATGATATTCCGAATAGTGGAAAAGGACCAAATATAACCAGTTTTTCCAGAATTAGAACTGCTTATGTGGAAGATCCTGATTTTATGTTTATTATTTTGTCAATTAAGCATAGAGTTTATGTCCAACGTAATCCCAAAACCTGTTTAATGGACGGTATTATGCAAATTGTAGATTACAATGCTTATGATTTAAAATTTATAAGTGACGAGGATATTAATTATAATCCTGCATTAGGCACGGGTCAAATTCAAATAAAGGATATTCATTATGTTGCTTATCAATACAGGACAACCTGGGATATGTGTAAGTTATTGGATTATAAATATTTACATAGCAGCAGGAGAACTTTTGAAGATTATTATCGTGAGGCGGTAAAGAATAAATGGATAAAATAGATAATCAAACATTAATTTGTGGTGATGCTATCACAAAATTAAAAGATATTCCTGATGAATCTGTTGATTTAATTGTAACAGACCCACCTTATAATTTAAAAAAAGATTATGAAAAAACAAAAGATTCTTTGCAATTTAACGAATATTTAGATTTTAGTCGGCAATGGCTAAAAGAATGTAAGAGAGTTTTGTCTAAAACAGGAACCATGTATATTTTTATGGGGATGAGATATATTTCTTATATTTATACAATTTTAGAACAAGAATTAGGATTGTATTTCAATAGTTGGATAACCTGGTATTATACTCAAGGAATTGGAAAAACAAGGGGATTCTCTCCAAGACATGATGATATTCTTATGTTTACAAAGGATGAGAAAAAATATACATTTAATTTAGATAGTGTAAGAATTCCGCAAAAATATTACAGAAGTGTAAATAATATGCGTGGTGCCAATCCCGGAAATGTTTGGGAATTTAGTCATGTACATTATTGTAATAATAACAGATATAAACATCCTACCCAAAAGCCGGAAGGACTTTATGAAAGGATGATTCTGGCAAGTTCAAATGTAAATGATGTCGTTTTAGATCCTTTTGTGGGCAGCGGAACCTTGTTAAGAGTATGCCAGCAGATAAATCGACAAGGTATTGGTATTGAAATTAACGAAAATTATGTAGAATTAGTAAAAAAACGGCTTGCAGAGCCATTTTATGGTTTTGATTCTATTGACACAAGAATGAAAAGGTGTCCTAATGATTTAAATGATGATAATGTACGTCTTGAATATATACAAAAACATATAAAATGGTTTTTAAACAACCATAAAAGTGCAGTATCTGAATTTATGGATGATGTTTGTAAAAAATATCAAGCTAAAGAAGCCTCTAATATACAATTAAATTTTGTAGATTTATAATAAACTTCGATCCATTAAATTTTTACCTTATTGTATTCCCCTTGTGTGTAATGCGGTCGGTGAATTTTTATATTAATTTCGCATTGTAGTGAGGGTTACATATGAAGAAATTTTGTTTAATACTGGGTTTATTGTTCATTCAGGTTTGTGCGTACGCACAGGTGATTGATTATGCAAAAGACGGATTTCCGCCGCTTAAAAAAGAGGTTAAAGCTCTTGAAAAAAACAGCTATAACAAATTAAATTACAATAAAATTACGCAGGCAGAGCAGAGTATTCTCGGAGAAACTTATGAAAACCAGCATATAGATGTCAGGCTTAACAGGCTTGAACGTACGGTTTTTAATCGGACTTATCCCAAAATGTCATACGAGCAGAGAATGAATAATATTATCGTAAATTACAAAAACAATAATATTTCTGCGGATAAAGAGCTTTCCAAAAAGCTTAATAAAATGGAAAAAAAAGTTTTCAAAAGCACGTTTGAAAGAGATTTTCCCGAAAACAGGATTTCAAGGCTTGAGGAAGAGGTATTCGGTACAATTCAAAGCGGAGACTTGAACAGCCGTATAGCAATGTTATCAAAGGCGGTTCCGCACTATAGCGGAGGTTATTCTTATTCAATTCCTGATGATCCGTATTTTTCTCTTCCGCCTGCATCCGGCGGTATAAGAAGCCTTGCTGGTTCTTTCACGGATTTTATGAACAGGCAGTTTGTCGGGATGCCCACGGGATTTTCTCCGCAGGTTTATTCGCCTTACGTGAACGGTTATCACGGCTATTACGGAAATCCTTATAAGGGTTACAGTCCCCGCAGTACGCAGAGAGTAAACGGATCCTACAGACAAAGCTGGGGACGCCGTTTCGGCGATACCGGCGCAGGTGTGCATATTCTGCCGTAATAATGTGCCCGAATTTTTTTATAAGTTTGACTTTTTTTGTAAAATCATTAAATCTCATACAAACAGATGTTTATTACCCTGACTTAATCATTCATAATGAATGCAAGAAAGTGTAATATGCCATTAAGATAAAAAAAAAAAAAAATTCTGGATTTCCGTATCCGTAAAAAAGAAGAACAATTGCTTGTAGTACAGAAAGCACAGCAGGCAGTGTACATAGCAGAAGAAAACATCAGAAAAAACGAGGCGGAAATACAGGCAACAAAAGACGGTCTGAGGAAAGCTGATCCCATGATGTTTGAGGCTTATGACAAATACCTCAACCACCTCTGGGAAAAAGCCGAAGAACTTGAACAAATCCGCATACAGGCGCAGGAACAGCTTGATATTGAAAAAGAAAAGCTGGTAAAGCTTGAACAGGCGGTCAAAGTTCTTGAAAAACACAAAGAGCGGCACAGAGAAATCTATATAGAAGAAGAAAAAGCCGCTGAATTAAAACAGTATTCCGAACTCGGGGTCACGAGATTTTTCAGACAAAATCAGGAAAAACTCGAGCAGGAAGAAAAAGAAATCCTTGAAGAATTAA
>CALUQQ010000028.1 GCA_944322955.1 Candidatus Gastranaerophilales bacterium | reverse complement strand
TTCCGGTTGCCCACAAAAGTTCCAGAATAGCTCTGTTTCTAAATCCTGCAGGTGTGTCAATTTTGACATTGTTAAGAATTTTTTCGATTTCAGCCGGTGTTAAAAATTTGGGCAGAGATTTCGGACGCTTGGGGGAATTTAAATTCATTGCCGGATTTGAATTTACTTTTCGCTCTCTGTAAAGAAATTTGTAGAATGTCCTTAAGGATGCAATTTTTCTGGCGATTGTCGTTTTTTTGTAGTTGAATTTTTGGATAAAATGAAGGTAATCCCTGACTTTGGAAAAGTTAACCTTTTCACACGATGTTTCATCCAGCCATAACAAAAAGCTTAAAACATCTGAACAGTAAGCTTTTGCCGTATGTTCGGAAAAGTTTTTTTCAACTAAAATATATGATTTGAAATCTTCCAGATCTTGCCTTGAATTTGAATTTAAACCCATCATTCACCGTATTGCTTTTTTATAATATATATTATACAATATATTTATAATATTTAGAATAGTAAAAAATCAGGAGATAATATGAGTTGTAAAAAGTTATTAGTGTCAGCAATGGTTCTTACAGGCATTATGTGCACATCTAGTGTTTTTGCCGCAAATTTGGAAGCAAAAGTAGAGAAAAATAAGGTTTCTCAAAAATATCCGGAAATCAGCAAAATGATTGAATATAACAATTATTCACAAGCTGATGCGGCCTTGAACAATCTTTTGAAGCAAAATCCGGCCAATATTGATGCTCAGGCTTTGCAGATTATTTCTATGGCTAAACAATATAAACTTGCTCCCGCTCAGGCTGAACTCGATAAGTTATTGAAAAAGAATCCTAAAAATGCGGATTTGCATTACGCTCAAGGGTTGATTTACATGCTCAGACAAACTTCTTCTGATATTGAATATATTAAAAATGCAAGAAATCTTACAACAAACGCAATCAAAGAATTTGTTAACGCAGTTAATTTAAATAATAATCATTTTGAAGCATACAATGCTATGGGCGTTGCAACTTTGAAGTTGGGCAATAAACAGGATGCTGAAGAATTGTTCAAGGTAGCTTTACAAATTAAACCTGATTTTGCACCTGCTTACGACAATTTAGGTACACTTGCTATGATGGATAATAAGCTTGAAGATGCGGAAAAATATTTCCAGCAGTCATTGAAATACAATTCACATAACCCGACATCAATGTATCATATGGCACAGGTTGAAGCTAAAAGAAAAAATTATTCAGAAGCGTTGACATGGATTAACCATTCAATACATATTAATCCGAATTCATCTCCCGCTTTGAATTTGCAGGGAGAATTGTATTTAAGACAAGGTAATCAGGCTGCTGCAATTAATTCATTTAAAAAGGCAGTTGCCGTAAAACCTGAAAATTCCCGTCCTTATATTAATCTTGCAGGTGTTTACGAACGCAGAGCAGATTCAGAATTTGCCATGGAACAGTTAAAAACTGCGATTGTTATTAATCCTAATTACAAAGACGGTATATATAGAGTTGCAAATATGTCTTTGGATACTAAAAAATACGATCAGGCAATTGATTATTATTCTAAATTGCTTGGTGATGAAACATATAATGACGATGCGATTGTTGGTATTGCAAATACATACTATGAAATGGCAAAAGATGCCGGTGACAGTGAAGCTTATACAACAAATAAAGATGTTTATCTGGCTTATGATTATGTAAATAAAGCTATTGAAAAAACTCCTGAAGATTTGAAACTTCATCTTGCTAAAATTAAGCTCGCAAGAATTATGCATCAGGTTCCGATGTCAAAAGACAGTTTGAATTATATTATTCAATCCGCAAGTGACAGCTTAATGGATACCGTAATTAAAGGCGAAGCTTATTTGGCACTCGGCAGAGAAAAGGATGCTGTTTATACTTTTGAAAATGCAATTAATTTCTCAAAAACAACCGATGATTATTTGTATTTGTCAGAAATTTTGTTGCACAATAAACAGTTTAAAACAGCAAGAACTGCTTTGGAAAAAGTGCTTCAGCAGGATCCGAACAATGTTGTTGCTAAAAATGGTATAGACTATATTAATCTTTGCGAAATTAAATCAAATGAGTTTTTGGATGTTGCAAGAAGACAATTTAATGAAAAAAATTATGCCTCAACAATTGAATATTGTAACCGTGCAATTGATTTCTTCCACAATTCTGCCGATATTGCTAAATTGAAAGCAATGGCTTATGAAGCGGAAAAGAATTATCAAGGTGCGGTTAAATATTATAACCAGTATCTGTCGTACAGCCCGAATGCTGCAGATAAAGGAACTGTAACCAGAAAAATTAATAAATACAAGAAAAAAATCAAATAATAAATGCAAAAATTTGATATACGAAAAACATTTGAAATATTTTTGAGAGAGCCTCTAAGTATCTTAACTGAGGGGCTTTTTCAGATTGTAAACATTAATACAAATAATATTTTTACTAATAAACCGTCTGTAAATATTGATATAGTAAATAAAAAAACACAAATAACTGTTATAAACAGCGACAATATGTATAATTTATTTCAAACAGTTTTATATAAACGGCGTTTAAAAGAACAGAAAGAAAAGGCTTTACATAAATGATACCTTACATGCAGGCAAAGTTTATAGTCAGCGCGGAAAAATTGAGTCAGTGTCCTGATTTTCAACTTAATGAGTATCCGCTTTTGGGGCGTTCTAATGTCGGTAAATCTTCATTTATTAATGCATTAGCAAATAATAAAAAGCTTGCAAAAACTTCTAATACACCAGGTAAAACAAGATTGATAAACTTTTTTAATTTTTCAGACAAATTTATAATAGCGGATTTGCCGGGATACGGTTATGCAAAAGTTTCAAAGGAGGCTCAGAACCGTTGGCAAAAGTATCTGGAAGAATATTTATTAAATCGTACGCAAATAAAATCGTTAATCCAGCTTGTAGACGGCAGACATGAAATTCAAAAGAATGATTTTCAAATGCGAGAATGGGTAGAGGTTTATAATTTGCCTATATTTACAATAGTGACGAAAATAGATTATGTACCCAAGCCGAAAATTCAAAGTGTGATAAAAAATGTTGAAAAGCAGTTTGGCGGGGAAGTTTATCCATTTAGTGCGATTGATAACCGGTATAATGAGCAGGTTTTAGCAAAATTGCTCGGATAAAGTTTTTTCCTAAAAACCGTTATCATAGGCACTATACCATATTGACATTGGTAGTGCTGTTTTACATAAAAATCCATTAAACAGAGGATTAAAAAAGGAGTTTGATCTGGTAAAATAAACATGGGTAGGTAATCTGTGGGGTTTGTAATGAGAGAGTATCAGGATGTTGAAGAAGATTTTTATCCTCAGACTAAGGGAGAGATTTCCGGATCTATTACACAAAATTGGACGGAACAAGCACTTGAATGCTACAGAATTCATTGCGATTGCAAAAAATGTTCTTTAGCACATGGTAACTACTCGTTCGTCTGCCAAATGCCAAAAGTTATAGACGCATTGATAAGTCTTACAGGTCGACCCCGACTGGCTTAATACTCCTTTTTTCCATTTTTCTGACAAAGTAATTGTTGCACTTCTCCAAAAAGAAGTGCTTTTTATTTTAATCTTGTCAAAAGTTAAAAATCGTGCTATTATAATAAAAAAGAGGAAAATTATATGAAAAAGTATGAACACAGAAATCTCGGGGGGGGGGCGACCCTTTTAACCGCTCGTAGTGCGGGTTTCGGGGGTGCTGTTTGGGAAAAGTTACTAAGATACTATGATACTAAGGCACTAAGAAGCAACAGTCGGGTTAGAAAACCCGGCCTACAGCTTATATGTCAACCTGAGGTGCCAGAGGCACGC
>CALUQQ010000027.1 GCA_944322955.1 Candidatus Gastranaerophilales bacterium | reverse complement strand
AAGCTGCAACTCTCGCAGGCTACGGGATTACAGACGCTTACACAAAAACCGAGGTCGATAACAAGATAGCCGGACTTAATTACATAACTTATGAAGAACTGGCTTAAGGAGGAAAAATGACTGAAGTTACAGCAAAAAAAGTTATACTCAAAAATAAAGACGGCGAATATTTAATTCCCTATACTGAAAACGGCGGCGACGGTTTTTCGCTGTTTGACACAAAGCTTACGGACAGAATATTGACAGGGGATGAAGCATTAGGCTGGGCGCTTCAAGGTTCGCTTGTTACAATGACGTATCCAGATGCGGTTAACAGAATAAAAGAAGAATATGCAGAAGGTACTGTCGCTTACATAAAACAGAATTTGCCCCTGCCTGAATTTACGTCAAATACAACTAACGGTATAACCGTATCGGATTCGGGCGGACACGATGATGCCTACTCGCTTATTAACGGTGTCAGCACCATGTATACTACAGGACCGTGGTCAAGCTACTGGTTTAATATTGATTATGACGAACAGACATATATAAAAACTTATTCTTTGAAAGCTGACAACAGCGGCGAGGCTGAATATCCGTCAGCCTGGACTTTGCAGGCTAATAACGGCGGCGACACGGATTGGGTAACCCTCGACACCCAAACCGCCCAAACTTTTACAAAAAATCAACAAAAAACATATCCCGTAAACTCGGAAACTTCCTACAGGCAATATCGTATAGTGTTTAGCGACGGTGAAGAAACTTCCGGCGGCAACGGTGAACTGTCTCAAATAAGTTTTGACGTTGATAATATTTTGTTTGAATATAAAACGGCTGTAAACGGTCATTTGATTGCGGATATTTCACAAAAAACAGCCATAGATACTCTTTATTCCGAAACAGGTATAGCTGATTTTTATATTTTGGACAGCACAAACAATCAATTTTACCTGCCGCGGAATAAGTATTTTATGCAGCTAACCGACAGCACAACCCTGTTGAATAATTATAACGAAGCAGGTTTGCCGAATATAGAAGGCAGCCACGGCGGACTTGAAGGAGCAAAGTTCTACACAAGCGGGGCTTTTACTATTAAAGACACTACGCAACGTAATGGAGCAGGAACCGGAACTGGAGATTGTTACGTCTCATTTGACGCATCATTATCAAATGATATCTATGGCAAATCAGAAACTGTTCAGCCGCCGTCAAGCAATAAGCTGCTTTATTATAAAGTCGGACATACCGTGACAAACAGCGGCTCAATTGATGTTGCAAATGTGTTGTCTGATATAAATCTGCTGGAAACAAACAAAGCCGACAAAGATTTATCCAACTGCACAAAACCTTATGTTACGGAAACCTACAAAAACGGTGCCTCGTGGTATCGAGTATGGTCGGACGGCTGGTGCGAACAGGGAGGACTATTACCCTCTGCTTCTTCAGCGCAAAAGGTTACTGTTACTTTTTTAAAAACTTTCTCCAACACTAACTACAATATATTTAAGAATGTTGCTGCTAATAATAGTGATGGGGTAAGTTACCGAGTCGTATCTTTTTATGACAAACAACTGTCTCAAGCTGATACATATGCAACAGCCGGCGGCAGCGGCATTGCTACCTGGGAAGCACACGGATTTATATAGGAGAAATTTATGGAATTAAAAAAACAATTAATAAAACCTTATACGGAACAGGAACGATTAGATTTTATCGTGAAACAAAATCACGAAAAAGGCTACAAAATCAAAGAAACCGAAACAGCTCTTGAAGCTTGGGGCTATACAGATGAAGAAAAAACTCAACAGCAGCGCGCCCGCCTTGATATGCTCAATTTAACAAAGGCGGACGTACTTTTGGCATTGTATGAGGATAAAGGAATAACCCCTGAAGATATAAAAACAATGCTAAAAGATAACGTACCTGCATTGATTAAATTTGATTATGCAAGCTCATACTATAGAGGTGATGAGGTCGTGAACGCTCTGGGGCTTGCTTTAGGCTATACAACGGAGGAAATGGACTATTTGTTTGAAAATAAAACTTTCCCGCCAAAACCCGTTGAGCCGGTTGAGCCTGCGGACGCGGACAGCGATATGGATTTAGATAGTGACAGTGACACTGACACAGATACAGATGCAGAAACAGACAATGAAGAAAGTGAGGTAACAAAATGGACGACAAAATGAAACAGGCATTATTGGAATGCTGCGAAAGAAACTGCGAAGTATTAAGCCCTGATGTAGTGGCATTTATGCAAGATTTGGTAAACACAGCGATTGAAACATCCGTAAACAAAGTTGACGATATGTTCGTGCCGATTATCAATATGGGATTTGAGGTGCTGGATGATTTTCTTGCAATCCAGATTGATAAAATCGACGAGGTAGAGGGCTGATGGATATAGCGGATGCGATTAAATCAATAGGGGAGGCTTTAACGAGCCTCTTCAACTGGTTAAGGACAAATAAAGAAGAACAATCAGCAACACAAATAATCAAAGAATTGAAAAAACTGGAAAAGGCGGTCAATGCCGCAGAAAAGATGTTTAACATATTTTTTCAATATTTTGAAAAGCTTTCAGATGAGGATAAAAAAGAAATTGAAAAACTTCTTGAAAAATTTCAGGAGAATAATTGAGGTAAATTATACGGATTGTTTGGGAAAAAACGACACGGAAAATTATGATAAATTGCACAAAAAAATTGATAAAAAGGATCAGAAAATGACAGTACAACCTGATAAATGTTTTGAACATCACATGATGTTGAAAGCTGAGCTTGAAAATTTTAAAAAAGAATTTGACGATTTAACCCAAAGCTGCCGAGATATGCATTGTTTCTTCTTTGGCGGAATAAACCAGTCAGACGGGCATATATCATTTGTGGATAAGGTTAACAGTTTGTATGAAGCTCAGAAAAACACACGCAAATTTTACAATACATTTTTAAGTATATTCGGCGGCCTTATTGTAACGGGATTGATTAGTCTCGGCATAGGAATTCATACGCTGTCAGCAACAAGTACGACGCTTGCGGGTGTGATAGAAAATACGCAGAAAATCCGGCAGGAACAAATCGAAATCAGGCTGGAGGTTGCGGAATTAAAAGCAAAGGCGGTGCAAAATGAAACTTACTGAAAATTTTACAATAAACGAATTAATTTTTTCTGAAACCGCTGTGACAAATAATATTGATAATCGTCCGTCAGTGGAAGTAATTGCGAATTTAAAAGCGCTGTGTGAAAATGTTTTACAACCCCTGAGAGATTATCTTAAAAGTCCCGTAATAATTACAAGCGGCTACAGATGCCATGAGTTGAACCGGAAAATCGGCGGAGTTAGCAATTCCCAGCATATTCTGGGTCAGGCGGTTGACTTTGTTGTTCCTGACAGAAAATTGAAAGAAGTCTTCGATTATATAAAAAACTTTTTGCCTTATGACCAGCTGCTTCTGGAGTCGGGTAAAAACGGAAAATGGATTCATGTCTCCTTTCGTCGGAATAACAGACACCAATCTGTTGAAAACTATCCGGCTTAATTTTTTTTATCCTTCGAACCCCTGCTTTTGCAGGGGCTTTTTTTAGTTCAAGCGGTTGATGTAAATTATTGTAATAAAAGTGTAAAATAATATTACTTTATGTTAATATTTTTTCTGTTGTGGGAAAATATTAATTACTGTATGTTTTTATATTAATACATGCAATGAAGGAGACGTATATGGTTATATATGAA
>CALUQQ010000026.1 GCA_944322955.1 Candidatus Gastranaerophilales bacterium | reverse complement strand
TACCCGAAAACTTTTTTGTAGATAATTCGCCTGTCGTAATCATTGCCGGGATACTTGGCGCACGGCTTTATTATTGTATTGTAAATTATCCCTACTATATACATAACCCTTTGGAAATTTTTGATATTCGTCAGGGCGGATTGTCAATCCATGGCATGCTTATTGCAGGTATTGTTACGGTTTACTTTCTCGCTAAAAAATATCGTGTTAATTTGTTAAGACTTCTGGATGTGCTGGCATGTGCCGTTATTCTTGCGCAATCTGCCGGACGCTGGGGAAATTTTTTTAATTCGGAGGCTTTCGGGTATCCGACAGGCGGTAATTGGGGAGTTTTTATCCCTGTTTCCCAAAGACCTGTTGAATTTTTGAATTATGAACTTTTTCATCCTGCGTTTTTGTACGAATCTTTTTTGGACTTAGCTATTTTTGCGGTGCTTATTCTTATTCTTAGAAGAACACGGGCAGGCTGTACTTTTTTTTGGTATTTGATTTTGTATTCTGTGGTCAGAATTTTCGTTGAATATTTCAGAATTGACAGTGTCTTAAATATCGGCGGATTCCCGATAGCGCAGGTGGTTTCCGTATTGCTGATTATCGCAGGCCTTGTCGGGTTAAGAGCGGTTAATTGTAAATAAGACTGGTATGTCTCCCGCACTGCCTGAGGCAGGACACTACACTTGACATTGGTCAATATTTATATGTCATCCCGCATTTATTACGGGATCTCAAGTAAAAAGTTACTTAAGATATCAGTGAGGCACTAAGAAGTTATTGACGGAAACCCTCACCCGAATTCCTAAACATATTAAGAAATTTACAACTTATATGGGTAATCATCTTTAAATTCCAGATTATCATAAACTTCAAGCAGTACCGTACAAAATCTGCCATCATCGGCGCACTTGCTCAATGCTTTATCTCGTGAATCAATGTCTTCTTGTAAATCACTATCGTCTAATTTTACAGTTTTTATATAAGGAGCTAAATATGTATTATAAAACTGTGCAGATGAATTTTTTTGCGCTTCACTAATATTATCTCCATTCTCGTCTAACGCTTGATCTTCCTTATTCCATGTGAATACTGAACCATTATCTATTTCCGATAATTGTATGGCCTGATTTATAGTGCTATAAAAGCGTTTTAGTTTTACACTCGTTTGTTTTTTCTTATAGTTATTAATCAGCGTCGGAATTGTCATGGCTGCGACAATTCCGATAATACCAAGTGTAATCAAAACCTCAGCTAGAGTAAATGCAGATATAGGAGAATTATTTTCGAGACTATAGCAAAACCGGAGGTGAGAGCGTCGTCGAGAAAATAATTCTCCTATATCTATTATACTAAAACCATTATCCTGCGCTAATCTCGGGGGGGGGCGACTATCTGAACCGCTCTTTGTGCAACCTTTTTAACATATCTAATCTCCTTTTTTCTTTTTATAACATTATTTCGTATATTTTGTCAAGGTATTATAATTGATTTTTAATTATGTTTTTAAAATAATAATTTTATGAATGAAAAAGCTAAAAAAATGGCACGAATTTGGCTTGCGGGCGGCCATTTTGTAAATGATATTTATACAGGGTTTCTCAACCCCATCATGCCTTTTATTGCCGCAAAAATTGGTATATCAATGGCAATAGCAACAATTGTTTTGAGTATGTCGCATATTTTTTCGTCGCTTTTGCAGCCGATTTTCGGTTTTTTCGCGGATAATATGCTCAAGCGTGCCTTTATCTTTTGGGGTCTGCTTTTTACATCCTGTTTTATTCCTTTTGCGCCGGCTTCTGAAACTTTATCTGTTATGATTGTTTTTATTATTCTCGGTAGTCTTGGATCAAGTCTTTTTCACCCGCAGGCTCTCGGACTGGCTAATAAATTTTCTGGCAATGACAGAGTTAAATATATGGGAATTTTTCTCGGAATGGGAACTCTCGGTTATTCCGTTGGTCCATTGATGTCAGCTTATGTAGCTCAATTCTGGGGGCTTGGTAAAATGCCTTTGCTTTCCTTTATCGGAATTTTTTGGGCTGCTTTGATGTTTAAATTTGTACCTAAAATGTCAAATTTGAAACTTGTTAAGCCGCATTATGCGCTGAAACCTGCTTTTAAAGCAATACTTTTAAACAGAAAATTGAATATTTTAAATATTATTTCCATGCTGAAATCCTTAATCTCGACTTCATGTTTCATACTTTTACCTTTTTTGTGGAAAGATATGGGGTATTCGCCGTTTTTCATTGGTGCGGCATTATTTGTGTTTATTTTTGTCGGTGGTTTTGGGTCAATTCTTAGCAATAAGTTCGAAAAGTTGGTCGGAACGCGTAATGTATTTTATTTTTCAATGATTTCAACTTTGCCTTTGATGTTTTTATTTGTTCTGACGTACAAATGCTGTCCGGTATTTGCTTTTGGGGTGTATTTTTTGATGGGGTTCACAACCATGCTTGCCGTGCCTGTCACAATGAATATGGCTCAAAACATTATCCCTGAATATAAAAGCATTATTGGCGGTTTTATTAACGGGTTTTCGTGGGGTATCGTTGCCTTGATTATGTCATTAACAGGTTTTGCAGCTCAAACTTTTGGCATACCTAAAGTGCTTTTGGTTGTTTCTGTTATTCCGGCATTGTTTTCCGTATTTGTTAAATATTTATTTGACGATATCTAGGCCAGCAGAAAAAGTTTTTTACCCGATTTATTCACACTTTTTTTTGAATTCTTGGTTTCTTTTAAAACAGTATTCTCTGGCATTGAAGAATTTTTATCACCGTTAAAAGTGCTTTTTTTGGGTGAGTTGACAACTTTTACGGTATTCAATTTTCCGATTTTTGATACCAGCATTTTCTTAACCCCAACTATTTTTTTTATTGTAATACAAACACTATTTTGTGGCAAATGTTTAATATTAATTTTTGTAACAAAAAATACAACTTGTGAAATTATATAAAAAAATATATACTTTATATATATAAGAACATTAAATTAACATGAGAGATGTTAAGAGAAGAGATTATTTCCGTTTAAGTAAAGAGAGACTACTTCCTATTCCTATTTCCTAGAAGAAAATTTAAGCCCCTGAAAAAGGGGCTTTTTTTTTTATGCTGATTCGTCGATTTTGTGAATTTTGATGAAATTTGTTCCGCCGACAAGGACATTCGGGACGGAACCCGTTATGATAACAGTATCTTGTGATTTGAAATTAAGTTTTTTCATCAGAAATTTATCCATTCTATCGAGTGATGAGCGGTCAATTTTTCTTTCAAACTTGAAAGTAATGGGGAAAACTGCTCTGTATAATTTAATTGCCCTGCAGATTTTTAAATCCGGACAGCAGGCAAGAATAGGAACGGAGGGTTTACTCTCTGAAAGAAACACTGGTGTAAATCCGCTGCCGGTCAAAGCAACAATGGCTTTTATATTAGGAACTTTTTTAATCATATCGGAAAGAGCCATGCCGATTGCCATTGCTTGAGTATTATTTTGGTCAATCATTCTTTTCGGGAAGCAGTTGTGGTGTAAAAACAGACTGTTTTCGGCATTTTCTGCAATTAATTTCATCATTTTAACGGCTTCAACCGGATATTTGCCGGCTGCTGTTTCGCCGGAGAGCATAATTGCGTCAGTACCGTCCAAAATGGCATTTGCAACATCTGAGGCTTCCGCGCGGGTCGGAATCGGATTTTCTATCATACTTTCAAGCATTTGGGTCGCAACAATTACGGCCTTGCTTTTAAAGTTTGCTTTTTTGATTATTGTTTTCTGGACAATAGGAACTTTTTCCGTTGAAATTTCAATCCCTAAATCGCCTCTGGCAACCATAATTCCGTCGGAAAGCTCAATGATTTCATCAATATTATCAACAGCCTGAGGTTTTTCAATTTTGGATATAATTCTTATATCACTGTTTTTTGAACGCAGAATTTCTCTGAGTTTTGCGACATCATCGGGAGTTCTTACAAAAGAGAGTCCGATGTAGTCAATATTATTTTGAACGGCAAAGTCAATGAATATTTTGTCGCGTTCCGTTAAAACGTCAATACTGCCTGTGGAACCCGGAATATTTATCCCTTTTCTCTGTTTCAATAGTCCGTCTGTCAAAACTTTTGCGAAGATAACATCACCTTCTATTTTTTCGACTTCAAGTTGAATTTTTCCGTCGTCAATAAGTATTTTTTCGCCTTTTTTGACGTCTTTTGCTATTCCGGCATAATCGACAGGTATTATGTCTTGGGTTTGTTTATCCTGATGTCTGAATTTTAAGAGTTGTCCCTTTTGGATTTCTATAGTATTTTCAAGCAAACCGAGTCTGATTTTTGGGCCTTGCAGATCTAAAAGTATCGGAATGAGCTGTTTTTCTTCTTTTTCTATTTCACGTATCAAGTCAAGAGTTTTTTGATGAACTTCCGGTGTTTCGTGTGATGAATTTATTCTGAACATTGTAACGCCGGCTTTGAAAAGTTCGTGTATTTTTTCTTTTGTGTTGCTTGCGGGGCCTAGTGTAGCAACAATTTTGGTCATTGTATAATCTTCCATGTGCTTCTCCTCCAATGTATATTTAAATTTTAATTAAGACTTTACAAATCATGTTAATTACGTTATACTATAAAAAAAAATTGTTTACTAGTGGTAAGAGAAGGAAGATTAAGATGAAAAAATTTTTAGCTGGTTTAATGGCTATCAGTTTGTTAGCTTGGAATGCGCTTCCTGTACTTGCGTCTGAATATGTAAAAATTATGGACGTCAGCAAAGATTACTGGGCAAGACAGGAAATCGTTGAAGTCGTTTCCGACAACATTATGACACTTGATGAATCAGGTAATTTTTATCCGGAAGATTCAGTGCAAAGAGTTGAGTTTGTTAAAGCTCTATTAAAACTTTTATCTAATGACAATCTCAATGTTAACATCCAAAATATTTTTACGGATGTTTCAACTTCAAATCCGGATTACGCGGATCTTTTACGTTCGCAGCAGTTAGGACTTGTTTACGGGTATCCCGATAAAACTTTTAAACCTGAAAAGGTTATGAGCCGTGCTGAAACACAATCAGTTATTAGTCATATTACAAAAGACGGTTCTGCTGATGTTTCTGTGCTAAATAATTTCACTGATGCAAATCTGGTTCCGCAATGGGCAAAAAGACCTTATGCAAAATCTTTAGCTTACGGCATCTATGTAAACTATCCGAATGCTGATGAATTGCGTCCGAATGATGACTTGACAAGAGCTGAAGCTGCTGTTCTTCTCGCAAGATTGAAAGACAAAATCGGTCTTGTTAAAGAAGAATATGTTGGTCCTGATTTGGAAAAAGTTCTTGCGATTGAGCATTTAAATATGAAGAAAAATGCTCCGAATCATTCTGTAAAAATTACCAACAAAAGAAATATTGTATTGAGCGGTAATGTTCTTGCAGTTGCATTCTCAGATAAATTCAAATCAGAAATTGCATCTGCCGGCGATAATGTTAAATTTATTGCTCCGCAAGATATCTGTACAGATGAAGGAACTGTATTGTTCCCTGCAAATTCAGTATTTTCAGGCAAGGTTTTGGAAGTTGTTCCTCAAAAATGGTTCAACAAAAATGCTCGCGTTTATATTCAGCTGACAGAAGTCTGCACTCCTGACGGCAAAAAAATTGATTTGAATGCTAAACCTTTCTACAGAGATTATGCTTTGAAAGAAGGCCCGTGGATGACTGCAGGTAAAATTGCATTGTGGACTGTAGGTCTCGGTGCTGTTGGTACCGGTGCCGGTGTAGGTTTTGCATTTATTCCTAATCCTGCTGAAATCGGTACAGGTATTGCAATTGGTGCTCCTGTTGGTGCCGGTGTTGGTTTGATTCTCGGTCTTGTTACTCCGGGTCTTAAATACCATGCAAAAGCAGGCGAACAAATTTACTTTATCCTTTGGGATTACGCAAGTATTGTAAAATAGTTTGTTTGCAAAAATTATAAAAAAAGCGGACTTTCGGGTTCGCTTTTTTTTAATACTTTATGGCAACTCCTTTTGTTCGGTTTCTATTGCCGTATCAGGTGTGGAAAAATTATTCTCAAAAGTTAAAATGGTCATGTGGCTGATATGATTCGGCTATTTTAAAAAAGGAGTAAATTATGAAAAAAACTATTGCATTACTTGCGTTATTTGCATTTTTCTTTTTGCCAGCGCAGGGAGCATTCGCCTGGACTTATGACGGCATTGGCAGTTTAAACCCGTTTACGGGATTTAGGAATTGCAATAAGTGTGAAAAAGTAAAATGCCATGAGGTTAAAAAAGCTAAGTGTGATCCGTGCCAAAAAATTAAGGTCAAACCGCGCTGTAACAGCTGCACAAAAGCTTTTAATACTCTTTATCAATGAAGCGCTCATTTGAGCGCTTTTTTAATAATCAATATTTTTTAAAGCCTGAAATATTTTGTCTGTAATTTGTTGTATGTATTCCTGGCTGACCATTCCGTTAATTACGGCATCAGCTATCTGATAATTCGGCCTGATATATTCTTGTGCAGTTCTGTTTACATCCTGAAACTGCATATCTGCGGCAGTTCCTGTTTTGCCTCTCAGTGCCGCACGTTTGTACCAGCGCTCTTTTATAACTTCAAGCGGTGTAAATACATAAACTTTTACATCCATTATATCGGCAAGTCCATTATTTAATACATACAAGCCTTCTGTTAAAACAACTTTTGCCGGAGTCTTAAAATCACCGTCAGGGTCGGAAACGCACGTTACAAAATCATATTTTGGCGAGGTTACGCTTCTGCCGGCCTTTAATTCAAGAAGATGTTCTTTCATTAACTCCAAGTCAATTGCATTCGGAGTATCAAAGCTGAAACCTGTTTTGAAAAGTTCTTCGTAGCTTCCTGCTTCCTGTAATTCTTTTGAGGTATCTTTATAGTAATCATCACAGCGGATTACCGTATAAATTCCTTCTTTCCGGTCTTTTACACAGGCTTTTATCGTATTATCAACAAATACAGTCTTGCCGGAAGCGCTTTCGCCCGTAATCCCGATTAAAAATGTTCTTTTCTTTTCTTGAACAACTTTTCTGGCTATGTTGAGAATTAAATTTTCTGAGGTCTTTAAAAAAAGCGGCTGGACTGCGTGTTTATCTTCTTCCAGAACCTTTTTCAGCGCATCAACTATTTGTGAAATGATTTCCATATCGCGCCTGCTGGAGTAATAGTCGTAGCTTGTTAATTGAAAATCTCTCATTTTTACCTCACATATTATTATTTTACTTTAAAGTTTTAAAATTTTCCCTTAATAATAAATTTTGTTACAATAATGTTTAAAAAATTAAAGTTTGCGGCATAAAATTACGTATATTTATTTGTGAAGTTATATGAGGAGTATATTTATGTATCAGGAAGAAATTTTTGCCAATGCGATTACGGATGCTAAAAAGGCCGGTTATGACGCTTTAAAAGAGGAAATAAAGGGTATGGAAGCCGCTATTGAGCGATTTTTTACAAAGATTTTTGACACTACATCTTCTGTATCAGAAAGAGATTATAACGTAACATCTTTATAAAAAAAAGCCGGCTTTAAAGCCGGCTTTTATGCTGCCATCATTCCGAACGGCATGAACGGGTTGCTATAATTCATCATATTATAATTCATTGCGTTATTTACGTTAAACATAAACGGGTTGTTCATAAAAGGATTCATCATATTATAATTCATTGTCATAAACGGGTTCATAGTATTGAACGTGTTCATATATGACATCGGATTAGAATTTGATGTAAATTGTCCTTGTGCAAGTGAATACAAAGCGTTCATACCGGCATCTTTTGTAATCACGCCTGTTGCAGGTGTTGCAGTATCAGCCAGAGTGCTGTCTGCAGGTGTTTCAGCCTGTGTTGTCTGTGCTGCTGTCGCAACACGGTCAATGCTTTCCGTAACTGTTTTAATATCTTCTTTATCGGTTATCAAACCGTCTTGAATGTTTTGTTGTGCCTGTGCGGCAAGTTCAAGTTGAAGTTCTGGATCAGTTGCTGCGGCATCAGCTATAGCTTGGGTTTGTTCATCCTGAGCTTTTATAAGTTCATCCTTGCCGACGAGTTTTTCAGTACCTTTGCGAGCTAACCAGCTGCCCAGAAGTCCGCAGCCAATACCTATAATTGTGCCTGCAACACCGCCGATTAATGTTCCTACCGGACCGCCTATGCAGGTACCGATTGCAGCTCCTGCTTTTGCACCTGCAATACCGCCTAATTTTGTACCTATTGCAAACCCTACAGTGTCAGCTGCTACTTTGGTTAATGATTTACCGAGCTGCTTTTTGCCCTGTTCTTTGCCTAAAGTTTTATATGTCGGAATTATATTGCAAACTGTTTCCATTGCTGCAGATAATATAAACATACTGGCGCCGGCTTTTGCACTTTTTGAAAGTATTTTGATGAATTTATTTTTACTCATAGTGCCTTCAAGAATTTTGGTCTGAACTTTTCTTGCACCTGTTTTTGTCTTAAGCCAAGAGAAAAGTTTGCCTGCTCTCGTAGTCCTTGTGATTTCTCCGGCTGCTTTTGCATTTTGTATTGCTATTTTTGCTGTTGTAATTGCTGTTTGAATTTCTTTTACTTTCGCAACAAGAGCATCACCTTTTAATGTTTTTGCTTCTTCCAAAAGTCTTATTACGTCTTTATAAATTTCTGCTGTTTTTATGCCTTGCGCTTTTGTCAAATCCATTGCAGGAAGTTTGATTTCTTTCAGCAGCTGTCTATAGTAATTATCGTTAATTGTAGCTCTGAGATTGCCTTTCAAAGCTTTTCTGTTTTCGGCAAATATATTTGTTTTTCCTACTGTGTCTTTATAAACATTTGTAAGTCCGGTTTTAAGGTCATTTTTATTTTCTTTAACCCATTTTGCTGTTTTGCTTGCAGCTTTAGTACCCCCTGAGATAACTGCAGGCGCTCCCATAAAAGCACCGCCCCAAAGCAATGTGCTTTTTAAATCTTCTGCGTTATCAGTCTGATTTATAGCCGCACCGGTTGCTGCTGCGCTAAGTATATAATAATCGTTTCTGCTTACTCCGTTGATATTGCTGCTCATAACTTTCCCCGTTTTTCCCTCGTATATTTATATAAAGTTTTTTTAATGTTTAAAATTGCCCTTTTTGTAAAGAAATGTAAAGTCCGGTAAATGTATACCGGACTTACAAGTTATGCTGATACATCGAGTTGATTTTTAAAGGGAGTTGTTGCGTTATAGAGAAAATCATCATTAGGATTATTATAGAGCATTTGCTGCATCAGCATCAAGTCTTGAGGGGTTAGTGTTATTTTGGGAGATTCCGCTGTTTGATTTATTGAAGGGTTCACGTTGTTTGCCTCAGCAATTTTTTGTTGTTCTGCTGCTTTTTTTTCGGAGTAACTTTTTCCGACAACGAGTTTGCCGAGCATGTCACCTATAATGAAACCTGCGATACTGCCTCCGACCCCTAATATTGCCGTACCTATTGCACCGCATGCAATACCTGCTGCAATTCTGACAGCACTTTTGCCGGTTTCAGCAGCGCCTTGAATAATTCCGCCGTCTTTTGTTGCCTTGAATATGTTAGGCAATTCAAATGCAAGCATTAATACGGTACCTATAAGCGGTGCTCTTTTAAATAGTCCCTTAAATGTTCCGCTGAGTTTTGATAATAATTTGCCTTTGCCTTTCCAGAGATTTGCTGTATCTCTGCCATAGCTTGTTAATGAATCTTTTAAGCTTTGGAATATTTTTTTGTTTGCTGTGTATTTGTCAGCATTTTTAAATGCTCTGCCGATTTGATCGTCAAAGCGGTAAAATCTGCCTTTCCCTGCTCTTTTGTAATAACTGGCTGAATTTTTAAGGCTGCTTGTAACTTTTGTCGCAAATCTGTCGTCAAAAATTAATCTCCCGGCATAGTTCAACCCAGTTTTAGCAATGCTTGCTATTCCCATACTAACCTACCTTTTTATGTCTACCTACATGTTTATAAACAAAAATTATTTTGTATAATTGCTATGGCAGGTTAAATGTCGTAATATTTTTTAATATTTACATTAATCCTAAATCTTTTAGGAAGCGTTTGTTATCAGCAAGTTGTTCAAGCTTATCATCAATGAACGGGTCGGCTACGCCTTCGTTAAAGAGTTTATTGACCAAGTCATTATGGGTTTTGTTTTCAGGGTCTGAAAGCACAAGTTTTGAAAAGTTGTTAATGTCTGTTTGTTTTTCGTAAAGTTCTACAGCTTTTTTGGAAAGTTTTTTTAAATATTCATTTTTAGGCTCAATAAATTCATCTTTGAATGGCAAGGTTACCGGAGCCGTGTTGGTTTTTGAACTGTATTCTCTTAAACGTTGTGCAAGTTTTTTGAACATAACATATCCCTTCATGTTATATTATGGGCATTTTTCTATAAATGTCTATCAATCTTTAGATTGAGTTTTTGTTAATTTTCTCTTGATTATAACTTTTATTTAAACTAGAATAAGTCTGTAGTAAGAAAGAGGTTTGAGATGCTTGATATCAAATTAATCAGAGAGAATCCCGAAAAAATCAACGAACTTTTAAAACGTAGAAATCCTGAGTTAACTATAGATGAAGTTATAGAAATCGATGTAGAACGCAGAAAAATTCAAACTTTTGCGGATGATTTGCGTGCTAAGAGAAAAGCTGAATCTCAAAAAATCGGTGAATTGAAGAAAAAAGGCGAAAATACTGATGCAATTCAGGAAGATGTGAGAAAAATCGGGGAAGATATCAAGGAACTTGAAGAAAAACAGTCAATTCTGGACGAAAGACAAAAGAATCTTCTTTTGCATATTCCGAATATTCCTGATGAAACAACTCCAATAGGGGCATCTGAGGATGATAACGTTGAAGTATACAAATGGGGTGAACCGAGAAAATTTGATTTTGAATTCAAACCGCATTGGGACATTTGTGAAGAAAAAAAACTTGTAGATTTTGAACGCGGTGTAAAGCTTTCACAGAGCAGATTTACACTTTATCGCGGGCTCGGTGCAAAACTTGAACGTGCTATTATAAATTTTTTCTTAGATTATCACACCGGCCAACAGGGTTATGAAGAAATATTGCCGCCTTTATGGCAAACGCCGCTACTATGACCGGTACGGGGCAATTACCGAAGTTTGCGGAAGATATGTATAAATGTGTTGATGAAGATTTGTACTTAATTCCGACAGCCGAAGTTCCTGTTACAAACATTTATGCAGGTGAAATTTTGTCGGAAGATCAACTGCCGATGTATATGACGGCATACACTCCATGTTTTAGACGTGAAGCCGGTTCTGCTGGTAAAGATACGAGAGGCTTAATACGCGTCCACCAGTTTAATAAGGTTGAACTTGTTAAACTTTGTACGCCGGAAACCAGCAAGGATGAACACGAAAAGTTAACAGAAGATGCTGAAAGAATGCTTCAATTATTGGAATTGCCGTATCGACGCGAAGCTTTGTGTACGGCTGATATAGGCTTTAGTGCAAATAAATGCTGGGATTTAGAAGTTTGGATGCCGTCTTACGGTACTTATAAAGAAATTTCAAGCTGTTCTAATTACGGTGACTATCAGGCAAGACGTGCAAATATCAGATATCGTGACAAAGCAACCGGAAAAACAAGATTTGTTCATACAATTAACGGGTCCGGACTCGCTGTTGGCAGAACTTTTGCTGCCATATTGGAAAATTACCAGCAGGCTGACGGCTCTGTTATTATACCTGAAGCCTTGCGTAAATACACAGGTTTTGATATAATTAAGTAGTATAATTTAAAGGAGGAATCTATTATGAAAATATGTTTGAGAAATCTCGGGGGGGGGCTACCCTTTTAACCGCTCGTAGTGCGGATTTCGGGGGTATTGTTTGGGAAAAGTTACTAAGATACTATGATACTATGGCACTAAGAAGTAACAGTCGGGTTAGAAAACCCGGCCTACAGCTTATATGTCAACCTGAGGTGCCAGAGGCACGCCAACACACCAGACATTGGTGGAGTTTGCCATGTCATGGTGATGTGCCAAAGGCACGACAACACACTAAATATTGGTGGAGCTTGCCATGTCATGGTGATGTGTTAGCCGAAGGATCCCAAAAAGTTAATGAGAAGCTGAAACAAGTTCAGCATGACAAAAATTTTGGTAGGATTTGTAAAGTTCAGGATGCGAAATATGTGAGCGAAGCACACAGAAAACACTTATT
>CALUQQ010000025.1 GCA_944322955.1 Candidatus Gastranaerophilales bacterium | reverse complement strand
ATTGATATATCAAAACACGTTGTAAAAATTTCCGGTGAAGTCAAAGACTTTGACCCTGAACAGTATTTGGATCCCAAAGAATCCAAAAGAATGGACAGATTTATTCAATTTGCGATGGTAGCGGCTGATGAGGCTATTGCGGATGCAAAATTGGAAGAAGTACATGATGTGGATCCTTATAGAATAGGTGTTATGGTAAGTTCTGCCGCGGGCGGTTTCAGAACTTTTGAAGAAAACCACAAACGTATTTTGGAAAAAGGACCGAACAAATGTTCACCGTTTACTATTCCGATGATGATTGTAAACATGCCATCAGGTAGAATTTCCATAAAATACGGTTACAAAGGCGTAAATAAAGTTGTAGTTTCCGCATGTGCAACAGGTACACATACAATCGGCGATGCGTTCAGAACAATTCAATATGGCGATGCTGATATAGTAATTGCCGGTGGTACGGAAGCAACGATTTGTGATGTAGGTATCGGTGCATTTGCAAGCGCAAGAACCCTTTCTCACAGAAACGACGAGCCTGAAAAAGCTTCACGTCCGTTTGACAAAGACAGAGACGGTTTTGTGATGTCAGAAGGCGCAGGCGTTTTAGTTTTGGAAGAATATGAGCATGCCAAAAAACGCGGCGCAAAAATTTACGCGGAAATCGTAGGTTATGGTCAAACAGCGGATGCTTATGACGTTGTTGCCCCTTGCCCAGACGGTAAAGGTGCAACTAAATCTATGGAATTTGCCTTGCAGGATGCAGGCTTGAAAACAGGTGATATTCAATATATCAACGCACACGGAACAGGCACGGGGCTTGGCGATGTTGCGGAATCCAATGCTATCGCAAAATTGTTCGGCGACAAGCAGCAAAATCCGAACCTTCGCGTAAGTTCAACCAAATCAATGCACGGACATGTTTTGGGGGCAACTGGTGCGATTGAGGCTATTGCCTGCATAAAAACAATTAATGAAAACATTGTCCCGCCGACAATTAACCTTGATAATCAGGATGAAAATGTCGGAGATTTGAATTATGTTCCACACAAAGCCCAAAAAGCTGAGGTGCATGCCGCCCTTTCGAATTCATTCGGATTTGGCGGACAGAACGCTTCTTTGATATTTAAAGAAGTTTAAAATTTTTTGAAAAGCCCTCTTATGAGGGCTTTTTGGGGTTAAGATGAAAAAAGTTCGTCCTATATTAGTTTTACCGTTTTTTGTATTTGTTGTTTTCGGTGCTGCTGTTTACGCCGGCGGAACCGGTATAAAAGATCCCGGAAACTTGCCATCATTTCCGATAAAATCTTTGGTTGAAAACGGTATTCAGCATCAGGATAGTGAGCCGCAAATTTACGATGAACCCGGTATATTTCTTGATATAGAGACCCAATATTATCGTGACTCAGGTAAATTTGATACTGCGCCGGATGATTTTAGAAAAATAGTGGCGGATACGGATTTTACTCCTTTTGTATTTGATTTCCGTTATGCGGTAAGAAAAAATTGGTCGCCGGTTGATTGTGCTGATTCGTGTGAAGTTATGCTGCTTATGAATATAGATAATTCCGGGAAATTGCTTTCCAATGAGATTTTTCGTTCGTCCGGCAATGAAATTTTTGATAAATCAGTTCTTGATGCAGTACAAAAATCCGCGCCTTTCATCTCTATGCCGCAAGAATATAAATTTAATAATTTGCCTGTATGGTTTGCCTTTACGTCAGTGCTGTCAAAAAATGCCTTTGAACAGAATAAAATCAAACAAGCTGATTTCAAATCTTATATGAAAAATTTGCAAAAGAGCATTAAAAGAAATTGGAAACTTCCCAAAAATTTGTTTCAAGGCCGCAGAACGGTTTTATTTTTTTCAGTTAATAAACAAGGTGAAGTAACATTTTGTAAAGTGTTAGTATCATCCAAAGATGAGGCCGTAGATAAGTCTGCGCTTGATGCCGTAAAATTTGCAGCTCCTTTTGAAATTTTTCCGAAAACATCTAATAATGATAATATAGACATTATATTTAAATTTGATTATAATGTATTTGGAGATATTTCTAAACCTTTACAAAAAAGTGTATTGAATTGCACTTTGACAGACAAATCTCCATCAAAGCGTACTTTATACGGATTTAAAAATAAAGAGCAGAAAAAGATTTTCAAGGAATATATTAACTATGTGACAGATAGGCTCAAAACTATTAAAAGCCCGCGCACAAAGGATTCTCTTTTAAGGGTAAGATTTTCTATTGATAAAACAGGAACTGTTAAAAATGTCAAGATAACGACATCCAACGGTAACAAGGAATTTAATAAGGCTATTTTATCTCAGATAGAGAATATGAAGTTCAAAAGTATTCCTGAAAAATTGAGAATTTCTGCGGTTTCTGTTGAGTATCAGTTTGATAATATGTGGCTGGGCAATCGCAGGCGCTACAGGTTATTGATGTTATAGGAGGATTATAATGAAAAAGTTATTAATTATATTGACGCTTTTAATTTTTGCACTTCCGGTGTATTCAATTGATTGGGATATAAAAGGTCGGCTCAGATTTGGTAAAGAAGTTTCAGTGGTTGTTCCGGAAGGTGTTCCGGCGGATTATACAGAATATTTAAACAGTTTGAATGAAAAGTTTAAGGACACCTGGAGTCCGGCAAATCACAATAAGGATTTGAGAGTTGTTTTGAATATAACAATTAACAGCGCCGGTGATGTAGAATCTTTGAAACTTATAAGAACATCCGGATTTCGGGATGTTGACAGAAGCGCTTTTGGGGTGATAAAAGAAAATTCGCCCTATGAACCTTTTTCTGACAGTATTACCGAACCGACTTTGAGTTTTAATGTTGTATTTAACAGATACATTTTGGGACATCCTGCAATAAAAGCAAATGATACTATTATCGTGCTTACGGAACGTTCGTTAAGCAATTATACTTATAAAAAATTAAAAACCAAACAAGACAGAAAAGCCTGCAAAAAATACTTAAAATTAGTCACAAAAGAATTGCGTGATACGCTTATCTTGTCTGATTATCCGAGAAGAATGATGTCATATTTTAAATTTGATATTACGCGTTACGGAAATATTGAAAATATTAAGGTAACGGCAACATCAAACAGCAAAAAGTTTGATAAAGACGTTACTGACAAATTGCAGAGTATAGTTTTGCCGGCATTTCCGGAAGGATTTACGCCTGACAAAATTACGGTTGAATACAGAATAGGTAACAATCCGTCATTACGTCCGAGATACAATCCTGTGAGAGATGCAGGGTCTGTAATACTTGGCGTACCATTATTTTAAAATTTTTATTCTTCAATCAAAACTCTGTCAAGGCAGACTTTCGGCGAGTATTTCCATTCGCGGTAGGTTATACGTTTGACTTTAAAACCGCAGCGTTCAAGGATTGCCTGTTTTTTCATATTTGACGAGGTTTGTTTTATGTTATCTTCAACGCCGTCGATTTCTACTATGAATTTTTTATCTACCAATAAGTCCGCTTTTAAACCGGCAATTTCGCTTCCCGCAAGAACTTCATGTCCAAGTTCGCGCATCTCGGCAGCGATTTCGCGTTCAAGATTGTTTTTGTATTCGTTCTCGTCGATTTGTAAATTCTCAAGCGCGGCTTGTTTATTTTGGTATTCTTTAATGTATGAAATATAGTTTCTGAAATGACCTTCCGGAAGGTTGGTTATATCTCGCGAAACAAAGTTTACAACCTTATATCTTGCACGTGTTATTGCAACATTAAAGAGGTTTGATTTTTGTAAAAATGTTGCGCTTTGTGTGTGGCTGTTGTTTGCAAAAGTCCATGACATAAGGATTATGTCACGTTCATCTCCCTGAAATGTATGAGCTGTACCGATTTCTACCTGATGTTTTCTGAGCATATGGTCTGATAGAACTTTTGAAACCGAGGTTTTCAACTGTTCCACCTGTGCTCTGAACGGTGAAATTATGCCGATAGATACAGGGTTATCGGGGTTTTTGCGTTCATCTTCTATAATTATTTCGTGTAATTTTTTGATTACGGCTTCGACTTCCGGCAGGTTGCGTGTTGCGTCGAAGTCCACTTTCCCGTCCGGAACTTCAACAAGCTCAAGAACCTTTTGACCGCCAAAGTCTTTTTTCATAACTCTTATTCTGTCACCGTAAAATTCGTGATTTGAAAATTCTATAATTGGCGGCAGGCTTCTGAAATGTTCGTCTAGCATCACGGAATTCATTGAATAGTAATCCGCAAGGTCAAACATGGAATTTGTTCTGAAACGCCACATTAATTGATATTTGTCGGGAATCCCGTATTGATTTAAGAACGACTGTTCTTTTGCTTTTTCAAGGAACGATAAATGCGGAAGCTGTTTGTCGTCGCCTACGATTACTGCGCGTTTTGCGCGGAACATTATCGGAAAACAGCTTGCAATATCGCATTGTGATGCTTCATCAATAATCGCAACGTCAAACATTCCGGGTTTCATCGGCAATGACCCAGATACTGCATAAGTTGTTACACACCAGCAGGGGAATGCCTCCAGAAGCGGCCTGAAATCTTCTTCTTCCAGAATTCGGTTTTGAAGATTTTTTTTGCGTTCTACAAGTGATTTCGCATGAACTTTTAATCTTTGGCATTTTATCTGGTCGCGCAAAAGTCCTTTCAAAGCTTCACGGCGTTTGTTTTTCAAGATATTTACCGCAAGATTTTTTTGTTTTTTCTTCATCTGGCGGATTTGTTCCATAAGTACATGGAGATTGCCTGTTTTTTGAATATCAGCTTCTATTTTTCTTAAGTTACAGTTCATAAGTGCGACTTCAAGCTCTGCATTCAGTTTTGAAAGATTTTCGTAATTTACATCAAATTCGTTTAGTTTGAGAATTTTTTTAAGGTGCCTGAGGCTGGTAAAATTCGCTATATTGGCAAAAAATCCCGCTTTTTCAATATTGTTATGCAAAATTTTTATGATTCCGGACACCATATCAATTTCGCTTTTTTTCAGCTGGGTTGTTATGAATTGCATTTGTCCGACTGATTTTTCGTGTTCTGTTGTTTCTAAAGACAGGTCATGCCATTCACGTTCAAGCTTTATAATTTGTTCGCATTTTTTTTCGGTTGCATCAAGCAAATTCAAATGCTCTTTCATATCTTTTGTGTCGACGAGGAGGCTGTCCTCATAGTCACTGTCAATGTCAATTTTGCCTGATAACAAATCCTGTAATTGGTAACTCAATTGTTTTTGGTAATTTAAACGTCCTGCACGCAGAGCCAGAAACGGTGCTCCTAGCTCATTTAGGCGTTCTGCAACAACATCTACGGCTTTATCCATGCGGGAAGCTACAAGAACTGTTTTTCCGTTTGCAATTAAGTGTGCGACAAGGTTTACGATTGTCTGGGATTTTCCTGTACCCGGAGGACCTTGAACTGCTATGAACTTGCTGTTATCAATATTTTTTATAACTTTTTCCTGTGAATCGCTTAAGGATAAAGGAGTTATTGGGTAGAAATCAGTAATTTCATTCAAATCTTTTATCGGAACGGATTTTTCTTTTGCATGTACATATTCATCATTAATTATGCTTAGGGCTGTTTCGCGGTAAATTCCGCTTGGTTTTTCCGCAATTTGAGTTAATTCGTGCAGTACACCTGCCGTTACTGACGGACGTTTGGTCAGAATTATTGCGCTTTGATAGGTTACAACAACTTTATCAACTTTTATTGAGGATTTTTGCGCTGTTTCGCGTTCTTCTTCTTCAATTAATTCGTCAATATTTTCAGAATCTATTTTTTCTTTGTAAAAATCTTTTGCTTCGTCTTTGGAAATATTGTCTTCAGTTTCGTTGTCGCTTGAGGTTTGACTGATTTCAATTTCTGGGACAACAGACTGCAAAGTCGTTAAGAATATATTTAATTTTTCCTGTGTAATTGGCAAATCCGGTACTACATCCAAAATACCTTCCAAAAGTAAATCAACTTCATCCTCGTCATCATTTTTTTTCATTAAAGCTGCAAGGGCGCCGGTGTTCAAAGAAAGTATTTCATCCTGCGGTATGCAGTTTATGTTTACGCCATTTCTTTCAAGCCGGCATGGGACGTACAAAAGCGGTGTCAAAAATTCGTTTTGTTTTTTGGATTTGTTGTTTTTGCCAACAAGAAAAAGATAGCCGTAAATCAGATATTTGTCCTTTGTGCTTAATTCACTTTGAATCATGAGTTCCGTCAGCTTGCTGTCAGAACCGTCAAGTTTAAGATATTCTTCGCCTGTTGTGAATAGTTGTTCTTCACCTGGAAGAAATATCCATTTGTTATCTTTATCAGCCTTAAGGTTGCGAAAGGTGGAACTTTTGACTTCTTCTCTTACGCAATCGTGAAGATACTGGCTTAATTTTTTGATAAAACTGTTATTGAAAGCCGAATTTATGGCTTTTGTTGCTTCTTGTAACATACTTTCTCCTGCTTGTTTATTATATCATTTTACGCTAAAATATGGAAGATGGACATCATCAAAATAAATGATAATTCAGATAAATTGTACTATATCGGGGGCATTGTCCGTGATAAGCTTCTTGGCGTTCGAAGTTTGGATGTTGATATAACTTATGTCGGCAATGCGATTGATTATTGTTCAAAATTTGGAGAAGTTATTCAAGAAAATCCTGATTTCGGGACGGTGCGTGTAAATGTCGGCGGGCATGCAGTCGATTTTGCATCTACACGGGCGGAAGTTTATGCGAAAAAGGGGCATTTGCCTGTTGTAACTAAAATCGGTTGTTCTTTAAAAGAAGATGTAATGCGGCGTGATTTTACCGTTAATGCACTTGCTATGAATATTTCTACGGGTGAAATTGTTGATTACGTCGGTGGGCAAGAAGATTTGAAAAATAAACTCCTGAGAGTTTTGCATGATGAAAGTTTTATTGATGATCCGACAAGAATTATCCGTGCTTTGAAATTTCGCGTACGGTTCGGCTTTGAGTTGGAAGAACATACAAGACATCTTCAAGAGTATTATCTCGCGGATATAAATTATGACATGTCCTATAAGCGTGTTAAAAAAGAGCTTATTGAAACTTTTAATCTTAATTCACAGCGTGCATTTGAAATTTTTGTAAATGAAGGGATGTATAGGCTTGTTTCGCCTGAAAATTTTGAATTGCCAAAGGTTAATATTGAACAGCTTATAAAAAAATATCCCGTAAATAATGTCTGGCTTGTTTATATCGGACTTTTGCCGGATTTGTCCCGGCTTGAGTTTACAAAAGAAGAAAGAAAAATTATCGAAGATTTTCGCGCAATCGGTGACTTAAAAAATGATTTTGAAATATACAAGGCTTTTGACGGACTTGCTGCAGAAAGCATTTTGCTTTATGGGATTTCAAAGGAGCTGCGTGTTGTATTAAGATATTTTGATGTGCTTAGCCATATAAAAATTTCTATAACCGGCGAGGATTTAAAACATTTAGACATTGAGCCGTCTCCTGAATATCAGAAAATTTTTGATTGTGTTTTAAAAGCAAAACTTGAAAATCCCGAAATGACTTTTGATGATGAAATTAAACTTGCCAAAAACGTAAAAAAATGATAAAATTTAATAAAAACACTAAAAAAAGGAGCAAAAAATGAAAAAACGAAATATCAGAAATCTCGGGGGGGGGGACCCTTTTAACCGCTCGTAGTGCGGGTTTTGGGGGTATTATTTGGGAAAAGTTACTAAGATACTATGATACTAAGGCACTAAGAAGTAACAGTCGGGTTAGAAAACCCGGCCTACAGCTTATATGTCAACCTGAGGTGCCTGAGGCACGACAACACACTAAATATTGGTGGAGCTTGCCATGTCATGGTGATGTGTTAGCCGAAGGATCCCAAAAAGTTAATGAGAAGCTGAAACAAGTTCAGCATGACAAAAATTTTGGTACGATTTGTAAAGTTCAGGATGCCAAATATGTGAACGAAGCACACAGAAAACACTTATTCCCTTATTCCCTTATTCACTTCAAAAAAGCTGCGTTTACATTGGCAGAAGTCTTAATCACACTCGGTATAATCGGTGTTGTGGCTGCGATGACAATTCCGACATTGATTGCAAATTATCAGGAAAAACAGATTGTATCTCAGTTGTCCAAAGCATTTCAGACATTATCTAATGCATATCAGATGATGCAGATAGAATACGGACCTGTTTCAACTTGGAGTTTGCGTAATACTCAGGTAGTGGATGACGATGGAAATATTACGTATGACCGTTATTCTCAGAATTTGGTTGCTGAAAGACTTAAAAAATATTTGCGCGTGGAAAAAGAATGTGAAGTCGGTAAAATTTGTGATAATAGAGCCGAGTATAATTTAGCAGGAACAAAAATTTCTGATCCTGCTCCTTTAGAGGCTGATGGTGAGCCGGGATTTTGGCTTGCAGACGGTACATTTGTAAATGTCGGCTGGTATGCGGACTATACAAAAACAGTTGACATAGCCGTAATACTGCCGGGTGCAAAAAATATTTTAGGAAAGACGAGATTCTTTTTCTGGATGACGGATAAGGGTATTATTCCTGAGGGATTACCCGACGTAAGCTATGGTACAAATACTTTTGATTTGTCCTGTAGAACAGACGGTTCGGTTACAGATCTGGGTAAAGGGCGTGCATGTGCAGCATGGGTAATCCATAATAAGAATTTGGATTATCTTCACTGCCGCGAGGAACTCTCTTGGGACGGCAAGCACTCCTGTGATTAATTTTTTAGAATTTTTTCATAGGGAGCGGTTGTCCTGCAAAGTTTTTTCGGGATAAAATCAACTCCGTATTTTGCAGCTATTTTTTCAATATGCGGGGATGCGGAGATGATTACTATTTTTGAATTTTTATATTCAGGATAGAACTGCACCTGTTTTATAAACCACTCGCCGGCATTCAACGGTAAAAAATCCGGCTCCATCTGCATATCTGTAAAAATTATGTCAAACGGACTGTCAATATTTAGTGATAAAATTTTATCCCCTTCACGTGCTGAGTTCGCTGAAATTATCTCAACATTTTCTTCTTTGAGAAGATATTTTATGTTCAATATATGATGTCTTACCCAGCCGGGTGAATCATCTACTACCAGTATTTTTTTCATAAGTTTATTATACCATTGTTTAAAAAACATGCTGAATTGTGATTTTCACCGACTTTGTACATCGGCGGAATTTCTTTTTTGCAGATATCCATACAGTATTTACATCTCGGGTGGAATTTGCAGCCTGTAATATTTTGATGTATTGAAGGCGGGTGGCCTTTAATTGTTTCGAGTTTTTCTTCCTTGTTTGACGGAAGTGCGTTTAATAGTGCGTTGGAATAGGGATGATTCGGAGTTTGGAAAAAATTATTTGATTGTGAGTTTTCTACTATTCTTCCTGCATACATTACGGAAATTTCATCAGCATTTTCCCCTACAAGCGCCAAATCATGAGTTATCAAAAGAATAGCTGTCTGAATTTGTGTTTTTATGTCGTTTAACAATCTCATAATCTGTGCCTGAATTGTCACATCCAGCGCTGTTGTGGGTTCGTCTGCAATTAAAATCTCCGCATTGCAGCATAAAGCCATTGCAATAATCGCTCGCTGCTTCATTCCGCCTGAAAATTCGTGCGGATATGATTTTAGTCTGATTTCTGGACATGGGATTTGTACCATTTCGAATGCTTCAACTGCTTTTTGAAAAGCCTTTTTACCCTCTAAATTTTGATGGATTTTTAAAACTTCCAGAAGCTGATCCCCTACTGTATATAAAGGGTTTAGTGATGTCATAGGATCCTGCGGTATTAAGGCAATTTTCGCACCGCGTATTTTTTGCATTTCCTTTTGAGTTTTTTTAAATAAATTTTCTCCGTTATATAAAATTTCTCCGCCCGTTATAACTGCAGTTTTCGGTAATAGTCCCAGAATACTCATTGCACTCATTGTTTTCCCGCAGCCGGATTCTCCTACCAGTGCATGCATTTTTCCTTTTTCAAGTGAAAAATTTACATTGTACAGTGCCTGTCGAAATCCGTCTTCAAAATTAAATCCTGCGTTTAAATCTTTTACTTTTAATATTGCCATAAGTTAATTATATATTTAAAAAGGGAATAAGTGAATAGTGAAACAGACGAATAATCTTGTTACATTTTGTTACATGATTAAAGTTTGCCGCAGATTATGCCGTATGCATATTTGTGTAGCAGTATATCTGTATATAAATTTTATATGTTAAGTATTGTAAACTTATATATGAAATGGCTAAAACACAGATATAGAAAGAATTTAAGGTGTATAAATATGGTAAAAGTAACTTGAAAACATGCAATTTTGTAGATGAAAAAACGTTTATTTTTATATCGAGAGAAAATAGAGTACTAATATAACCATGCCTTTACGGGCAGAAAGGATGTGAACGATGTCAGTGGACAATGTGCAAAACAATCAGCAGCCTTTAACCATTGATCAATTTCGGCAGCTGTCACCTAAAGTACAGAAGGAGTATCAAAAAGGTGATTATGAAACACGTTTAAAAATTGCGGAAGCAATTAATTCATCAAAGTCGGACGGCAAAAAAGGTGTTGCTGTTGAAGCAGGAACTCAGGAAGAGGTTTCTCCGGAGGAGTCATTAACACGAAAACAAATGCGTGCAGCAAGAAAAGCGGCAAAAGAAGCCGAAATCGCAAGACAAAAACAGCTTGCGGAAGATCTTTACAAACCCACTGTTATGTCAGATGCCGAGCGGCAGATGATTGATGACATTATAGGTAAAGATGGTGCACCGCTTTACAAAAACCAGAAAGCCCGGAAAGAATTAAGAAAAGCTATTGAAGCAGAAATTAAAAAAGCTTATGAAAACAGCAAGGAATATAAACTTCAGCTTGCTCAAGCAGAAACCGATGAGGAAAAACGCAAGATTGAAGAATTTTATGAACAAATGGCTGAAACTAGTGCAAGAATAAGAATGAAGGACCTTGTTATTGCAGACAAAATGGAACACACAAGAATGTTTGAAACTAGAGAAGACATGCATGACGCAAAAAAAGGTCTTGGCGATGATGCAAAAAATTTAAGGTTTACAAGGCACACCAAAAGATATATGGAGTCAGGAAACGTAAACCTTCATTATGCAATGGAAGAAGAACGTAAATCCGCGCACCAGCACCTTATGGAATCGGTAGAAGATATAAGCGGTGATAATACGTTTGAACCTAACGAAGTAAACTATGCTTCTTCCAAATCAAACAATGAAAAATCTTATGATGCCGCTATGGCAAGAGAACTCAAACGTGCAGGTTTTGACGTTAAAAGTGATGCATGGAAAAATGTGGTGGCAGGTGTTTCAACGGCAGCATTAACACAGGCCGGAACAGCTGCTATATCGGCTACACTTAATGCAATTGCCATAGCTATAATTCAAAATCCGTTTACGGGTGAAATTTTAAAATCTGATGTCGATAAGGCAAGCACTACATACACCAACTGGAAAGGTATCGGTATTGGTGCCTCTGCTGGTGCTGTACTCGGTGCGGCATTGTTTGGTAAGACAAAAGATGAAGATGTTTTGCACAATGTACCGATTGAGGCAGTATTTAAAGATGATGCTAACGGTGAAAGAGCTTATGAAAATATGAGTTTTGGCTCTAAAAACGATACATTAAAGGTAAAAACTTTGTTGCGTGCTATTGATGAATTGAATTTTACGGATGAACAGAAAACTCAATTCTTGGCAGACGCTGCAGGTGAAGACAGCCAACAAATCTTAAGCAAAAAAGAACTTGCAATAGCTTATGCAAAAGCTTATGAGTCATTACCGGATGCACCTGATCCTGCCGCCAGATTCAAAATTGAGGCGCCGAAACCCGAATTGAATCAACCGATTACTATGCCGGGTAAATTAAAGGATCTTCCTCCAAGACCAACTCCGCCTGCACCTGATGTATTAATTAATAACGGTGATACATTCCAGATTATTGCTGACAGGTTTGGCGTTGATGTTGACGATTTGATTGCGGCTAATATGGATATTGTCGAAGAAATTTCATCAGGCCATACTGATTGTAAAAATATTAAGCTTGAATATCTGCTTATCGGTAAACCAATTAAATTGCCGGCTAATGCTGATAGAGAAGCTGTGGAAAAATATAACAAAGAATTTACGGCTGATCGTATTCAAGCTGATTATATCAAATCTGTAACAGGCGATGCGTTCCTTGAAAAGAACAGAGATTGTTACAGAAATATCAAGGCTGCAGGGCCTGAAGCTGAAAAAGCTTTTGCCGATAAGATTACAAAAGAAGCAAAAG
>CALUQQ010000024.1 GCA_944322955.1 Candidatus Gastranaerophilales bacterium | reverse complement strand
ATGAATTATAACCTTGTTTTACCTAAAAATATTGTTCTTTTTGGCGGTGATGATATAACATCCGAAATAGCTAAATCTGTTAAATAATAAAAAATCCGGAGAGAACTCCGGATTTAGTTTTTTACGTAAATTGTCAGCATATCTTCTTTATCACCGTAGTGTGAAAAAGTTATTTTGCCGCGTTTTTTCAGTGTGATTAAACCTGTGATGTACGGATTTTTAATGTCGTTATTCGGCCTGTAGGAATATTTGTAAAATGTTAGATCAGTATCATTTAACAATAAAACGGTTTTTTCTTTGAACCAGCCTTTTTTAATTGTTATTTTTCCATTTTGGAACTGGGAAATTTTTATAATTTCAGTGTCAGGGAAAATTTTTTGAATTTCTTCAACCGGCAGAGATTTTTCTGAGAAAGCTCCGTTTTCGTATACGATTTCGTTGATTTCCAAATCAGCGTTGTTAACAGCAATTAGTCTGCCGTTAAATATAAATTCAAAATTTGAGGTTAAAGGTACTGCTATTTTTCCGTCGCTGTAATAATATTCAGAATAACCACCCGAACCTGGTGACATTTTTTTCGTCAAGACTATTCTGTCGTCAGTCATCCCGCCTTTATTCCAGATTTTTGTTTGTGTGGAATAAACAGCCTGTTCATTTTCTTTTATGCTGTCAAATTCATAGGCTTGGGTCATTTGCATTCCGAGAAAAATAATCGAAAATAAAATAATTAGTCTTTTACACATAAAAAACTCCTTTCTTTTTGTTAAATTTAGCATAAAAATTGTATTTTTTAAACAAAAAACAATAAAAACAGCTAAAAACGTTAAATTTTTAGCTGTTTTTTCATCAAATTTACACGTAAAATTTTATTTGGTGTAATTTTTATATCTATAACTCAACATGCTGTATGAATCAACATCGGATGAAGAAGAATCATCGCCGTAAAATGTTGACATATTAGATGCCCGTTTGTAATTGTATTCATCAATTTTTTCTTGTCTGGAGGCGTCAAGGCTAAATGCTGAGATTTCCGCACTGGTAATTTTTCCGTCGTGGTTTGTGTCCATTTCGTCAAAATGTTCAAGAATATTGTTTATGGTATCTGATGAGAGCCCTGAAGCACCAGATGCGGCAAGCTGTGTCAATTGTGCACGTGTCAGTCCCTGACTTGACAGCATATTTGTATAATTTGTAATTTCATCAGAGCCGATAATACCGTCGCCGTCTTTATCAATAGCGTTAAAATTTGTTTGCAGATAAGATGCGAAGCTCTGGTTAAGGTTTAGGTAATTTTTTGAATCCGTTCTTGCGTTTGAAATGCTGTCTAAGGTTACACCGTCGGGGTTAAGCTGTGCAAGATAGGAATATGTATTTGTTAATCCGGCATAAATGCCTGTGAGTAATGAATTTCCGGAATAATTTGACATAATTTTATCCTCTTTATACTACCTCATTTTTATATTAATAATTTTTTTTCAAAAATCAACCGTTTAAACAGTTGATTTTTTATATAAAAACAAGTGCCTCAGAGAGTAAAAAAAGACCGGATATGCCGGTCTTTCAAATTTTGTGAGTAAATGCGATTAATTTGTCGTGCCTTTGGCACTGAGTAAATGTGGTTTATAAGTCTTTATGAAATGCCAAATATATTGTTTAATGCAGTGAATTCTCGTGAGCTGTAAAGTTGTTCAGTATGTGTTGTGGTTGATAACTCATCAAGTGCTTTTACCGTACCTTCGACGTCGTATGCAATCCTTGCATATTGATCTGCTGTTGGCATTTTTAGATTTTTTAAACCTGCCATTGCAGACAGTTCTAATAATTCAGCTCGGTCAGTCTCGGGAATTCTTGAAGCTTGAACAAATCCCGGTTGAACCTGTTCTAATAATTTGTCTCCGAATTCGCCGATATGTTTGTTATCAGGAATATTTCCTTCAACTTTTTTTGTTCCGGAAGAATTTTGTGTTTTTTTGTCTGTAACAAACAAATTCTTGTTTACAATTCCGTTTCCGTTAATCTCGAATGCCATATCCGATTTCTCCTTTTTTTACTCACATTCTCTTAATAATACTTTTTCCTATTTCAAGATTTTCATTTATACATTTAAAAAGTATTTTTGTATTTAAAAATTGCGTGCATGTTATATATTATTTACATATCTTTACAATTGTTTACAATTAATTAGATTTGAAAAGCCGTATATATCAAGCATTTGAAAAAATTTAAGATATAGTTATACATATGGGTAATAGATTATTGGGGAATATTTGCTAGTATAAAAATATGCTGATTTATTATTAAGAATAAAGGAGATAAAATGTCAGAAGAAAATAAAAAATTAACCGAAAGAGAACAAGAAGTTTTGTTTTATATTACAAAGAGTTTGACAAATAAAGAAATAGCGTCAATTTTAGATATTACACATCATACGGTTAAAGCTCATATAAGTGCAATTTTATATAAATTACAGTGCAAAAACCGTACAGAAGCCGCGTTATATGCAATGCAGCATAATTTATTTGACAATTTATTTACTCGTCATTGAGGCTGAGCACAGCCATAAAAGCTTCTTGAGGGACTTCAACTTTTCCGATAGATTTCATGCGTTTTTTACCTTTTTTCTGTTTTTCAAGAAGCTTACGTTTGCGGGAGATGTCACCGCCGTAGCATTTATCAAGAACATTTTTGCGCATTGCTTTAATATTTGTTCTGGCAATTACGCGGCCTCCGATGGCAGCCTGTACAGGGACTTCAAAGAGCTGGCGCGGGATAATTTCTTTTAATTTTGCGGTTAATTTTTGACCTATATAAAAGGCATTATCCTCATGACAGATTACTGATAAAGCATCAACTACTTCTCCCGCAAGCATTATATCAAGTTTTACAAGTTTTGAGCGTTTGTAATCTTTGAATTCATAGTCCATACTTGCATAGCCTTTTGAGCGGGATTTTAACTGATCATAGAAGTCTGTAATGACTTCGCTTAATGGAATTTCATATTCAAGACTTGCTCTTACTTTATCAAGATAAGACATATTAACAAAAATTCCGCGTTTGGATTGAGCAAGCTCCATTAATGTTCCGACATAATCATTCGGCGTAATTATCTGGACTTTTACATAAGGTTCTTCAATATAATCTCTGTATTGAGGTGCCGGAAGATTTGCCGGGTTGTCTATTTCAACTATTTCGCCGTTTGTTTTGTAAACATGATAAACAACGGATGGAGCAGTTGTTACAAGCGAAAGATTGTATTCGCGCTCAAGTCTTTCCTGCGCGATTTCCATGTGCAGCATTCCTAAAAATCCGCATCGGAAGCCAAATCCGAGTGCACTTGAAGTTTCTGGTTCAAAAGTTATGCTGCTGTCATTGAGTTTTAATTTTTCAAGTGCTTCTTTCAAATTCTGATAATCATCGTTATCAACCGGGTACATACCGGAAAAGACCATAGGCAGTGCTTCTTTGTACCCCGGTAAAGGTTCTTTTGCAGGTTTTTCAACGCTCGTGATTGTGTCACCGACAAATCGGGTTAATTCTTTTATTGAACCTGCAAAATATCCTACATCACCGCATACAAGTTCATTTACCTGTACCCGTGTCGGTGTCAGGTAGCCGAGTTCTACTATTTCGTATTCTTTGCCGGATGCCATAAATTTGACTTTTTCATTAAGTTTCATTTTGCCGTCAATAATTTTGAAAAAGCAAAGGGTTCCGAGATACTGATCATACGCGCTGTCAAAAACAAGCGCTCTTAACGGTTTATCTGATGTGTCAACAGGCGGCGGAATAAAATCAACAACCGCTTCCAGAACATCTTCAATTCCGATTCCGGCTTTTG
>CALUQQ010000023.1 GCA_944322955.1 Candidatus Gastranaerophilales bacterium | reverse complement strand
AAGTAGAATTCACGGATGAACCGAATTTATTGGAAGTAATCCGAAAAGCGGGAATGAATGTTCCGACATTCTGCTACCGCCCTGATTTAACCTCATTCGGCGCATGCAGAATGTGTGTTGTGGAAGTAGAAGGCAGAGGAATACAATCCTCCTGCACAATGCCGCCGGAAGCGGGTTTAAAAATTCATCTTAATACAGAAAAGACCAGAAGAATAAGGAAAACAGTTCTGGAATTATTGCTGGCAAACCACGACAGAAGCTGCTTGACCTGCGAAAAATCAGGCGACTGCGAACTTCAAAAATACGCTGAAGAATACGGAATTACAAAAATCAGATACGCTGAAAAAGAGGATTACCTGCCGATAGACGACAGTTCCCCATCCATTGTAAGAGATCCGAACAAATGTATTTTGTGCGGCGCGTGTGTAAGAGCCTGCTCTGAATTTCAGGGGCATTCGGTACTCGGGTTTGCCAACAGAGGCTCAAAAACAGTAGTAGAACCTATGAACGGCAGACCGCTCGGGCAGGTTGACTGCGTAAACTGCGGACAATGCGTTGCAGTTTGTCCGACAGGCGCATTAACGATTAAATCATCGCTGGATGATGTCTGGGCAAGGATTACAAACCCTGATGTAAAGGTTATCGCACATATGGCACCGTCAGTCAGGGTTGCACTTGGTGAAATGTTCGGGCTTGAACCGGGCGAAAACACTATTGGCAAAATTGATGCAGCACTAAGAAGAATAGGATTTGACATGGTATTTGATACCAACTTCGGGGCTGACTTAACGATTATGGAAGAAGCAACGGAATTTATCAATAGATTAAAAACAGGCGAGAACCTTCCTTTATTTACATCCTGCTGCCCTGCGTGGGTTAAATATCTTGAGATGATGCACCCTGATATGCTTAATCATCTTTCAAGCTGCAAATCACCTATGTCAATGCAGTCGCCGGTTCTGGTCGATTTAATTCCGAAAATGCTCAACATACCGCGCGAAAATCTGACGGTGGTGGCAATAATGCCATGTACAGCCAAAAAATATGAGGCTCTACGCCCTGAATTAAGTCAAAACGGACGTCAGGATACGGATTTTGTACTAACCACAAAAGAACTCGGCAAAATGATAAAAAGTGCCGGAATCGACTTTAATTCGCTGGAGCAGGAGGCACCTGATTCACCGTTCGGGGAATATACAGGCGCTGGAACAATATTCGGCGCGTCAGGCGGGGTTGCGGAAGCAGCGGTCAGAACAGCTTATGAATTTGCAACCGGCGAAATTCTCCAAAACGTTGATATTAAAGAAATGCGAGGGACAACAAACAGATGCAAAGATGTTGAAATCGACATTAAAGGCACAAAAATTGTCGTAAGAGTTGTGTCAACGCTTAAAGAAGCTGAAAAATCAATTAAAGAAATCAAAGAAGGAAAAGCCCAATTCCAAATGCTGGAGGTTATGGCATGTCCCGGAGGCTGCATAAACGGCGGCGGACAGCCGGCAAGCTTTGATGACAGCAAAATTAAACAGGAACGCGCAGAAGGGTTATATAAAGAGGACGAACAACTTCCAGTTCGTAAATCGCATATGAATCCTTCAGTGCAAAAGCTTTATCAGGAATTTTTGGAACATCCGAATTCACATAAAGCACACGAAATACTGCATACGGTATACACGGACAGATTTGCAGGTTCCTATCGCGATATAAAATAATAAATTTTTTCAAAAGTGCCGTATTCGCGGCACTTTTTCATTTGCCCAAAAGCGCACAAAAGTATCCGCTTATTTTATTAAGCGTACAATAAACACTTTTCCCATTTTAAACTCTCCTAATCGGCGCCGGAACAACGCACAAAATTCAGCGTCTTTAATTTTGGACGGATTATCCTTCTGTTGTTAATTCTTCCCAGATGCTCGGTACTACGATTAACGCAGTGTAAACGATAAAACCGAATAAGATTAAATTAATTGCTTCCATGACACTCTCCTTTGGTCACATGTTTATTATTCCCAGTTAATAAACTTATTTAACATAAAATATTAAATTGAATATCAAATATTTTTATTGTATAATAGAGGAAAGTATGAACAAAAAATTTACAAAATTATTGGAAAATTTATGCTGTTCGCAATGTAAAACAGGATTTGACGACGATTGCGTTTTTATAAAACGCATGGAAGACGATATGCTTGTAGTGCAGGTAGTATGCAAAAATTGCGGCAAGAGTTTCGGTCTGGCATTTGTGGGATATTCTCAAGCTGCCATAAAAGAACCTCTTGAGGTAATATCAGGTCCTGAGGCAATCAGCTATGACGATGTTATAGAGGCTCACAGATTCATACAAAATCTTGATGAGCACTGGCAGGATTATTTACCGAAAAATTAAGACAACATTTTTTAAAAATCCGGCGCCGCTATATTTATAAAAAAAGATGCTTTTTCAAGCATCTTTTTCATACTAATTTTACAATCAACCTAAATCGCAAAAAATTCGGGATTAACTTCCAACTCAATTGTATCTTCATCAACAACTTCCAATTGAAGTTTTTCTTCCACCTTAGACACAACAGGAGCAGGAACAGATTGCGATGAAACAGCAGCCGGCTGAGGATTCATTGCATTTGTCATCGCAGGATCCGGATTAGCCTTTAATCTATTGTAATCCGTCATAATTTTTGCAATAAATCTTTTGGTTTCAGCATACGGAGGGACCTTGTTGTTATAACGTTTTACGTTACCGGGTCCTGCGTTATATGCTGCAAGTGCCAACTCCATTGATCCGAACATTTTATACATATTCTTGTAATACATAATACCGCCTTTAATATTATCGTTCAAAGAATATGCATTGAGTCCCATTCTCTTTGCTGTTGAAGGCATTAATTGAAACACACCGACAGCACCGTGTGCGCTTCTTGCTTCATGCCTGAAACCTGATTCCGCTCTTGCAATACTTAAAGCGATTGCCGGATCAACTCCCATTTCAATAGAATGTTTTACAATTGTCGCTTTGATTGTGTTTACATCTGATGCGAAAGCTTGTGTGCAGGACATAAACACTATTGCAATAGTGAATAATAATAATCTTTTCAAAATCTAATCCTCTGGTTGTAAATTGAAATCCTCCAAGCCTCATTTAAACGGTTATGTTTTAAATTATAACTTTTTGGAATAAACTTTATATAAATATCGTAATACAAAAATTTTAAATTTCAAGTCCGCATAAAAAATCCGCCAATTCAAATTCATCTGTAATTCGCTCATATCAACAGTTTTAAACGCTTAACATTTAGTGTGCTTTATAAATTCATACATATATACTATGTTTATGATAAAATAAATTTTGTAATAAATTAATGAGGTAAAAAAATGGAACAAAAGAAATTAGCAACAATCGGCGTATTTGGCGGGTCAGGATTTTACAAATTTTTGGATGACATAGAAGAAGTAAAAGTTGAGACGCCGTACGGGATGCCGAGTGACAACATATTTTTAGGTACAATCGGCAAACATAAAGTTGCATTTATGCCGCGTCACGGAAGAAATCACACCATATTGCCTCATTTAATAAATTACAGAGCAAACGTATGGGCAATGAAATCAATAGGATGCGAAAGAGTAATTTCTCCTTGCGCTGCTGGGAGTTTACAAAAAGAAGTTAAGCCGGGAGATTTTGTTATTTGCGATCAGTTTGTGGACTGGACCGACGGCAGAAAATCAACATTTTTCGAAGGTCCGATTGTAACACATCCTTCCGCTGCAGATCCTTATTGTCCGGAGCTTAGAAAACTGGCGATTGAAGAAGGTAAAAAATTAGGTATTAATATTCATGAAACAGGAACTGTTGTTGTAATCAACGGCCCGAGATTTTCGACCAAGGCAGAATCAAAATTCTTTACAAATCAGGGCTGGCAGGTAATCAACATGTCAGCATTTCCGGAGGCATACCTTGTCAAAGAACTCGATATGTGTCCTTTGAATATTTCACTGATAACAGATTATGATGCAGGGCTTGTCGGAGATGTACCGCCGGTTTCACACCATGCCGTAATTGAAGTTTTCAACAATAACGTTCAAAATCTTAAAACACTTTTATTCAATATGATTGAAAATATTCCAACGGAACGCAAAAATTGCGAATGCGCATTAACCAAACAACATTCACAATTATAGGAAAGGGGAAATATGCTTGGCATAGCACACGGTATAAACAACATATTCAACTTATATTTTTTCCTGATAATATTGAGGATATTTTTAAGCTGGATACCGAGCATACGCTGGGAACTTCAGCCGTGGCAGACACTGAGGCAGGTAACGGATATGTATCTTAACCTTTTCAGACGGTGGATTCCGCCTCTTGCCGGGCTGGATTTTTCACCGATTGTCGCGTTGATTGTGTTACAAATTGTACAGAATATAATTATTTATGCTTTATTAAATATATTAAGGTAGTATGAAATGAAAATTATAATTTTTGGAGCAACGGAAGTCGGATGCCTTCTTGCAACGGAATTTTTTGAAGACCACGACATAACAATAATAGATAAAGAAGAAAACAGAACGGATGAATTTGACAAGCTTGATATAAGCTTTGT
>CALUQQ010000022.1 GCA_944322955.1 Candidatus Gastranaerophilales bacterium | reverse complement strand
AGCCCATCCAGTATGAAGCGTAAGTTGCCTTACCCATTTTGTTTAATGTTATCGGAAGCGTTATACCTACTACTACGGCTATTGCCACAAGCGCTACCAAAAGCTCTGCAAGCGTAAATCCGCTTTTTTTAAGGTTAAAAGACTGCTTTCTTCTCAAAATTTCCGATAATTTTTCTATATGCAACATGTACTTATCGCTCCATTGGTATATTATATCAATTTTAATCATTTTAGGCAAGTATAACTATAAATTTTGCATTTTTTGCAGTTTTTCATCAAGTTTTTGAATATATTTTAACTGTTTTTCAAGTTCTTTTTCGCCTTTTTTAATATCTTTTTGCAGCTGTTTAATTTTAATTTCCCTGAATTCCGTCGGAGCTTCATTGAATGTTGTTGTGCCGCCGATATTCTGCTGTTTCAGAAAATCTTTACGCTGTTCTTTAAATTCGGCATCCATCTGTTTTATTTTTTGTTTATATTCAAGCTCCATCTGCTTGAAATCTGCTTTTTCTTTTTCTTTAGCTTCTTTTGCAGTCTGCTCTTCCATTTTCTTAAGAGCTTTTTCTTCCTGTTCTAATATAATAGGCTTTTCAACACCGTCTTGAACAATTTTGAATCCGTTTACACTGAGTTCAATACTTTCCGGATCAAAAGTCATTAGCCTGGATTGTTCGCCATGAGAATCTACACTCCAAATCCCCAAGAAAACAGGCTTTTTCCCTGTATAAGCATATCCATAGGCTGCAATTCTATGCGGTTCATCCTTTAAAAAGCCTAAAGGATAAATATCCCAACGCGCCTCATCAAGATTTAAGCCTTTGTTTTCTTTCCAATAATATATAATTGAGTCGCGCAATTCAACAAGGTTGTAAGACATTTGTGTGTCAAAATCATAGACTATTGCATTTGTCTTCCAGATGCCGTCTTGGGAGCTGCCGATTTTTTCTTTAACAAGAAGCTTTGTTCCGTCTGATGAAAAATCAATCGGAGTAAGCGTTCTAAACGCATAGCTGTTATCAATGGACTTTTCGGTTGAAATAATAGGATCCGGAAATCTTTTTTTAACATTAGCTTTTAAAATTTTACTCAAGTTTGAGCCGTCTTCTTCAAGCTTGATTACAAATAAATCAGATGCTGTTGAGGCACTGTCCGGATAATAGTAAACTACAGGATAAACCATTATCGAAAAATCCGGTGAGGTTATTCCCTGTCCGTTGTACTGTCGCATTTTGTAGAATTTTTTTGTAATATTAAGTTCAGGGCTGCCGGGCGGATCATTATAGCGAACTATTCTATAAGTCGGCACCGGCACGTATTTCATATCTGATTCTCGCACTTTTTTCGGAATTTCAATTTTTTCTTGGAATTTGTCCCTGTAAACCGAAAGCGCTTCATATTCTTCAACGGTCATATAACCGGACGGCTTGTAATCAAGTTTTTTGCGCTCGTATTTTTCTTTTTCTTCCTGTTTTAAGACATTGTGAATATATTCAGCTTCTCTGTCGCGCGCCTCCTTTTTTCTGAAAGAAAAAGCTGACACACTGATTGAATTCAAAAATAATATTGCCGCTAACAGAAAAATGCCTTTTTTCAACTTAAACCAAACCCTCTTTCATAGCGGTTGCAACGGCTTTTGAACGGCTTTCCACATAGAGTTTTTGCAAAATGCTGTGCACATGGGTTTTAGTTGTCGACAGTGTAATAACAAGCTTTTCTGAAATCTGCGGGTTACTCATCCCGTCAACAATTAACGCAAGAACTTCCATTTCGCGTTCTGTAAGCCCATATAAATTTTTGCCTAGCTTGTAATTTATAACACCGCGTTTTTTCTCAACATCTGATGATTTTCTGATATTAGTAAGAACAATTTTCGCAATAGCAGGATCAAGCCATCCCGCACCTTCAGATACTGCAATAACAGCCGCAACAGTCTGGTCAGAGGTGGCGCCTTTTGTAATATATCCGTCTGCACCTGCCTTGAATGAATCAAATATATCGTCTTCTTCTTCGCGTGATGTGTACATCAATACTTTTATATCTGGATTAGAATTTTTAATTTTACGGGTTGCTTCAATTCCGTCAATTGTCGGCAGCCCGATATCCATAATTACAACATCCGGTTTGAGTTTCAAGGCTTTTTCAACACCTTCTTCACCATCTGCCGACATATCTAAAATTTCTATATCTGGATTTTTTGACAAAATAACCGATAATCCCATCCTAGCCATATCGTGATCTTCTACAATCAAAACTCTTATCTTAGCCATTTACAACCTGTCTTTCATTAACTGAATTTTTTATAACCGTATTCGGTAAAAGGAAACTGAACTCACTTCCTTTTGTCATTTTGCTCTCTAACCATATTTTGCCGCCATGAGCTTCTACTATTTGCCGCGATAAATATAAGCCCAGACCTGTGCCTGTTGATCTTTTCTTACTTGTACCTTGTGAAAATCTCATAAACAAATGGGGAATGTCCTCTTTCGGAATCCCGTTGCCGTTATCGGATACTGAAAATATAAAATCACCTGCCTGTGCTTTTACAAATATTTCAATTTTACCGTTTTTGTTAGTATAATTTACCGCATTACCGCAAAGATTTATTATAACCCTTTTAATTTCGGCCTTATCTGCATATATATCAATATTATCATCCATCTCACAATTAAGAACAAACTCTATGTTTTTATGCTCGGCAAGCGGTTTTAATTCTTCATAACACTGCTTAATCAAATCCTTTGCGCCAAATACTGTTTTACAAAGAGTTAGTTTACCGCTTTCAAATTTATAAACTTCCAATAAAGCGTTGACAAGCCCGAGTAAATCCTCGTTGCTCTGCAGCATGGTTGACAAAAGAACTTTTTGTTTATCTTCAAGAGTGCCCAAAGAACCGTCGAGGAAAAACTTAAGTGTTTGAATTGCCGCGAGTAAAGGTGTTCTTAGGTCATGAGTAAGTGTGGCAATAAAATCATCCCTTAATCTTTCGGTGTCTTTTTGCAGACTGACATCACGGATCACACCAACATATCTTGGTTTACCCTCTGATGATATAAGTGCAAAATTAATTTCGACTGGTATATTTTTATCACTCAGAGAATTTCTTATGAAACAATTCCGGATAAGGATTTCAGATTTATCAGGTCCGAGTCCGAAAATGCCGTTTTTATTTTTGCCTGCCTTATTAAAATCAACATTATCAGAAAATGCTATTTCCTGTAATCTCATATGACAAAGTGCCTGAGATGAAAGCCCTGTCATGTTTTCGCACGCAGGGTTTACCTGTTCAATGATACCGAGATTGTCAATGATAATTATTCCGTCTGCACAATAATTTATTATTCCGCTGAGCTTTGCGTTTGCATCGGATAATTCTGAGGTCCTTTCCTTTACCATTTTTTCCAAATTTTCCGAATAATTCTCAAGCTTTGTTTTAGCATCTTCTAATTCAGCAATTTTTTCACGTAAATTTGACAAAAGATGACTTCTTTCAATGCCGTTTTTAATATTAATAATCAAATCGTCGTTATCCCAAGGCTTTTCTATGTACTTATACAGACCTATTTCGTTAATAGCCTTGATAGCATTTTCTTTATCTGCATAACCTGTCAGAAGAATCATACTCACTTCCGGATGAAGTTTTTTTGCCTCAGTCAAAAACTCCAAACCGTTCATTTCTGGCATCATAAAGTCAGAAATGATTATGTCCGGAGTTTCTGTTTGTAAATACCTTATAGCTTCTTTAGGACTGTTAAAAAATGCAGCGTCGTTAAGTCCTTCAACTTTCAGCAAAGTTTTGAAGGCTGATGTAACCATTTTTTCATCATCAACTACTACAATCTTACCCATAACACTATAATAATAAATTATTATTCTGTTAAAGACAAATTGTTTACAAATTTGAAATATTTATTCGTGTTTATGATATTTGCGTTTTGCAAGTTGTTCATTTAAAAGATACAAAGATGCCTTTTCGTCACCGAAAAGTTTGAGATTTGTAATAATATCACGTGCATTTTTTTCTTCTTCAACCTGCTCTTTTAAATACCAATTGATGAAATTTCTTGTTGCAAGATCACATTCGTCCATTGAAAGATTTGCTATAGCCTCTATTGAAGATGTTACATATCTTTCATGATCAAGAATTTTTTCAAAAACTTGAAGCGGTGATGTGAAATTCATATCAGGAGCATCAATTTGTTTTAATTGTACTTTTGTATCGCGGTCATTCATATATTCAAAAATAATCATGCCATGATCAACTTCCTCTTTTGCCTGAACCCTTGTCCAGTTTGCAAAGCCATATAACCCGATATCATCAAAATATGCCGACATCGCGAGATAAAGATACGCTGAATAGAATTCTTTGTTGATTTGTTCATTCAAGATGTTTTTTACATTATCACTTATCATTTTTACCCTCCCACAGTCCGTGAATATTGCAGTATTCATAGGCAGTAATATTATCGTCATACATTTTTATTTCAATTCCCGGATCAGTGCCGGGATTTAAATATTCAAGATAAACCTTTTTCTTGTCATCTGAAATTGTTTCTATAAATTGAATATAATGTTCGTTAATCATTGGATGCGGAACAGACCCAACGCGAATGGTTAAATCACCGTTTTCATTTTGTTCAAATACAGGAATATGCTTTTCTAATCCTTCGTTTTCACTGTCTTTAGGACTTAACAACATCATAGGTTCTCCGCAGCAAACAAGCTCACCATGTCCTTCTATTAATACCTGCACAATATTTCCGCAAATTTCACAGCGGTATATCTGTAATCGTTCTGTCATTTTCACCTCCTCATTGCAGAATACGATTATTAAAAATTTATTGCATTGACTTACCTGGCTAATATACAAAAGCAATCTTTAAAAAACTTAATATTACAGCAAAAAAAATTATGCGCTGTTTTAAAATAATATTATGAAAATCAGCGCTGTATCCATACCACATTTTACAAGTACTATAAGCCCTTTTATGTATACTGCAAATGAAAACTACAAAGCCAAATTTTCAATCAAAGAGAACAAGGCAAATTACATTGCTGGGCTTGCAGCAGTAATACTCGCAATTGTCAGTATAAAAAAATTGGCTGCTAAAAATACCATACCTAAATCAGTTGTCGAAATTTCCAGAAAAAATTCCGGACTTAACAAACTCGATTTCGGAGAAATGACCAGCGCTCACTTAAAAGATAAAATACTTTACCCTTTAAAATGCCTTTTACTAAACAGTAAAAAACAGATTCAAGGCGAAATCAAAACTGGTCTAATAATTGCAGATAAGGATGAAATAAAATTAAAAACCTACTTGAAAGCTTTCCTGTCGCATGCACAGGCTCTCGGTATTGATGTTATTGAAATTAAATACCCAAATAAAAGGCATCAAGCCAGAGAAGTTCACAAAGCTCTTGACAGGGCAATTGAATACAATAAAACAACCGGCAAGCCTGTCATCGTAAATATAAGAGATTTGGGTAAAATAAGTAATTTAAAAACTTCAAAAATGGAAACTGCTTCAAATTTGGAAAAACGTCTTGCTAACACACCAAAAGGCGTTTTGTGGACAGCAATAACAACTGACGGCGAAAATCTTCCGTATTTTTACAACAATATACCGACTTTGAGCGTAAAAATTATTGATTAATATACTTGCATAATAACTATTTATGTTATAATATTACTAAGCCGTGCTCCACGGGGAATTGCAATCTCTCGACCCGAAGCGAATGCGGGGTGCAGAGCCTGTTGTGAGGGTTTGCAAAATACTGTTGATATACACAGAATTGATGACGTTTAAACATATTGCGGCGCAAACTGCCGAACCGTGTCAGGATGGAAACATAGCAGCACTAAGACAATCTTTGCGGGTGTGATATCTTTAAAAAGAGATGATGTTTATAGAGATTTTATTTTGTAAATTCGATAGACAGTGGCACGGCTTTTTATTTTAATTCTGTATCTTTAATATATCTTGGGCGTGCTTTAACTTCTCTGTACACTTGCCCTACATACTCTCCGATAACCCCGAGACAACAGATTTGTATACCCCCGAAAAAGCACAATAGCAATATATTTGTAGCCCATCCGTTCGGTGTATTATGAAAAAATATTTTTTCAAATAATGTTTCGGCACCAATCAAAAAGCTAACCACAGCCATAATAAACCCGAGTATGGACACTATGCGCAGCGGCACTACGCTGAATGAAGTAATCCCGTTAAGAGCCAGCCCCATGAGTTTGACAAAATTAAATTTGGATTCGCCGGCCATTCTGGGTTTTACATCAAAATTCACGTACGCTGTTTTCAGTCCTACATCATTAAAAAATCCCCTTAAAAAAAGATATTTTTCAGGATACAATTCCATTATACAAAGCGCACGCCTGCTTACAAGCCTATAGTCCGAATGATTCATCGGAATTTTCGCACCTAGCATATACATCAATTTATAAAACAAAATTGCAGAAATCTTCTTGAAAAAAGTATCCGTATCGCGGCTGTTTCTTATACCGGATACTATATCAAACCCTTCCAGAAATTTATCCACAAATGTTTCTATAGCATTTTCATCCTGCTGCAGGTCAGCATCAATTGAAACAGCACAATCACAGCCTATATCCCTGACACTTTCATATCCTGCAATAAGAGCCTTTTGGTTTCCGAAATTTTTAATAAATTTTGTTCCTTTTACTTGAGAATTTGCTTTATGAAGCTCTGTTATCAGGCTCCAAGTATTATCAAATGAGCCGTCATCAACAAAATACAGATAACTTTTTTCACTGATTTTATTTTTATCAATAAGCGACTGCAAAACTTCCAGAAGCCGGCCGGCTGTTGCAGCAATACATAATTCTTCGTTATAACACGGAATAACTAAAGCTAATACAGGTTTAAATTCATTCATTATTTTTATACTATAATATAGATAAAAGAAATGCAAGGAATTTTCATGGGGAAAAAATTTATACTGAATGCCGATGATTTCGGGATAAAAAAAGGATATAACAAGGCAGTACTTGAAGGTTATAACAATGGTTTTTTAATGTCAGCAAGTATTTGTGCTAACGGAGAAGCCTTTTCTGCTGCCGTTAACGATATTCTTCCGGAATGTCCGGGTATAGGACTCGGTGTTCATCTTAATATAATTGAAGGTAAATCCCTTACTAAATGCAGGTTTTTAACTAATAAAAACGGTCAATTTAACAAAGGATATTTGTATTTTATTCTTAATTCACACAAAAAAGCTGTTTTAGAGGAAATTGAACAGGAATTCAGAGCGCAGATTGAAAAAGTTAATTCATATACCGCAATTGACCATCTGGATTCACACGTACACACTCATGCAATACCGGAAATTTTCAATATTACCTGCAAACTTGCAAAAGAATACAAAATTCCGTTTGTCCGGACGCAAAAGGAATTACCTTATATGGTTCCGTCTTTAAAAAAACACCTTAATTTATCTTATCCACTGAATGTAATAAAAATTCTGATACTAAATACATTTACCCAAATAAATAAAAAAACTCTTGCCGACTACGATTTAAAAACAAATGATTACCTGCTCGGGGTAGGCTATACCGGCATGATGGACGCAAAGACTATTGAATACGGACTTAAAAATATTGATAAAGATGCTATTGTAGAAGCGTTGATACATCCTTGCGCATCAGCCGTAAAAAATTCACACTCAGAGGAATTTTCGCTGACCTTAGACAAAAACTTGGAATACATAATAAAACAATCCGGCTATGAAATTACTAACTATAAGAATTTAAGCCTATGAAAAAATACCTTGCCGCAACGTTTATTTTAATATTATTTATCGGATTTACGATTTACATACAAAGCAGACAGATTATGCCTATTGTGCTTAATATACTCGATCCGGTTACAGTGCAGGCCGACTTAAATAACAACGGAGTGATTGATGACGGAGAAACAATATGCATACCCGGCACAGTAAGCTTTTCAAGGGCAAATAAAGATAAAACTCCGGAATTCGCAAATGAATTAAATCTTTCTGCTAAAGAAATTATTGCTCTCGGCTACATGGCAGACAAATTTGCCGCTGATACACTAATGTCTGCGCCAGTTAAAATAAAATTTACAGGCAATGCAAAACACGACTGCAAATACGCGGAAATTTACATAAACGGACAAAAATATTCAGATTTATTAACAAATTCGGGATTTTCAGCAAAAAATAATGAATTTTTCAAAGAAAAACTTACCGAAAATCTGCAAAAATCATCAGGATTAAATCTAGTAATTTACAATATAAAAAGCGGGAAGTATCACGAATTGGATTGCGAATACGGACTTATGAGCTCAGACTACACTATAATCCCGAAAAAACAGCTGCTGAAAGATGCTTTGCCGTGCAAATTTTGTCATTTGGATAAATACAAGGCCTCGCATAAAATGCCCGACAAAATTATTTCAACCCCTCAAGAAATAATTTCTGCCGGAGATATAAAACTTATACTGACCGATTACACCCAAAATCTTAAACCGGACAGATTGTGTAATACAACAGCCTGCTCTGCGCTTTTAAACGAAATTAATAATGCAAAAAAATCAATAGATATAGCAGTTTACGGTATGGATGACATAGCCAAGCTTCATCAGGCACTTGCACTTGCAACGGCAAGAAATGTAAAAATAAGAATGGTTTATGACAAATCGTTTTTACAAAATAATAATTATTACAAAGAAACAGAAAGAATTGTCCGGCTTGCAGGAGAAAGCCGGAACGATTATCTGGAGGATGAACCATCTTATACAAACCAGCTGATGCATAACAAATTTTTTATTTTTGATAACAAAACAGTTTTTACCGGCTCAATGAATTTAAGCGCTACAGGCCTTTCCGACTATAATGCGAATGCGATTGTAATTATAAATTCAAAGGAAATAGCAAACTTATACACAACTGAATTTGAACAGATGCTTGCCGGAAATTTTCATAATAAAAAGATAAAACCTGATTTACCGCGCAAATTTATTTTGAACGATACAACTGTTGAGGTATATTTTTCACCCTACGATAAAACTACTTTGCACATAATACCACTTATAGATAATGCAAAAAAATACATATATATGCCGGCTTTTTTAATAACGCATAATGAACTTTCAAAAGCTCTTGTGAAGGCAAAACAGAGAAAAGTTGATGTAAAAATCATAATAGATGCCAATAGTGTAACGACACGCAATACAAAACATCAAGTTTTAAGACAGAATAATATCCCGCTAAAAACCGAAAATTATGCCGGCAAACTTCACTCAAAGTCAATTATTATAGATGATGAATATATAATCACCGGCTCCATGAATTTTTCAAACAGCGGAGAGAATAAAAATGATGAAAATTTGCTTATAATTAAAAATACAAAACTTGCAAAAAAATATAAAGCATATTTTCTTTATCTGTGGTCAAAAATTCCGGATATATACCTAACCCGAAACGCAAGAGCCGAAAGCAAAGATTCAATCGGGTCCTGCGAGGACGGCATTGATAATGATTTTGACGGTCTGATTGACGCAAAAGATACCGGCTGCAGATAAATTTTCGAGTAAATAATTATCCCGGAATTTCCCACTGATAGCTGCATATATGAAATATAGAAAATTAATAATTCGTAATTATTTTAGCATCAACATCTTTCCTTGCACTAACGGTTTCGGATAAATTTTTCATAAGCTCTGCAGCCGTATTAGCAGTATAAAATTTCCCGCTCGTAACAAGTGCTGCACATTTTAACTGTGCCAAATCGTCCTCATCATTTATGTTGAATGCAATTACATCAATATGAATATCTTTTCTGGTTTTAATAAGCTCCATAGCATATTCACAAGGACTTTCGTCACAATTTTCACCACCGTCAGTCAGCAGAATTATTCTTTTTTGACCGGAAAAACCCAAAAAATCATTTTTCACCGCCTGTTTAAGCGAGTAAGTAATGGGCGTCATTCCTTTTGGGCGGGCAGAAAGCAAAGAATTTTCAACAGCATTTGCACCGGATTTAGAAACCGGTACAAGAAGTGTTGAGGCGCGGCACGCATCCATTGCAGTAATGCCGGACTTATGACCGTAAATGCGCAATCCAACGGATGTTTCAGGAGGAATCAGCGGCAAAATTCTTGCCATAGTATTAATCATCAACTCAACTTTTTCAACGCCTTCAAGGTATTCAGACATGCTGTTTGAAAAATCAAGTATAAATAATATTCTTTCATCAGCGTTTTTATCCATTTTATAGTTATCAGGGCTGTATAGATTATACTCACTTGCATGTGAGAATTGAAAAAACATTAAAAAAAGTATTAAAAATACCCTCAACATATGTAAATTATTTATGACAGCACAATGCATTTCACCATAACAGTAAACTAATCCGGTTGACCTTTATTATTTATTGCAATATCATAAACATGTTATGAATAAAGATTTGATAAAACAAGCCGAAAAATTTTTGCAAAAAGAATTTGAAAATATAGATGACATAAGGGATTTTAACCAAGAAAAAGTTTTGAATGCTTTTGTGGAAAATAAGGTAGCTCCGGAACATTTTTATACGGTATCAGGCTACGGACACGATGATCTGGGACGGGAAGTTCTGGATAAAGTATTTGCAGATGTATTTAAGGCAGAAAAAGCAATAGTACGCGTGCATTTTGCCTCAGGAACCCATACGCTTGCCTGCTGCCTGTTTGGGAATTTGCGTCCCGGAGATAAGCTGATTTCAGTTTTAGGAACACCCTATGACACAATGCTGGAAGTTATAGGGACTGCAGGCGACGCTGAAACAAAAGCTGATTCGCTAATTGCACATGGTGTACATTACGATGAAATTCCATTAAAAAATGGCAACGAACCTGATTTTAAGGCAATAGAAAATGCAATAGATAAAACTGTTACTATGGTCTTAATCCAGCGTTCAAAAGGATATTCAACGAGAAAATCACTTACGGTAGAAGAAATAGGCGAAATATGCAGTATAGTGAAACACAAAAATCCTGATTGTATCTGCTTCGTCGACAACTGTTACGGTGAATTTGTCCAAAAAATTGAACCGTTGGAAGCCGGAGCCGACTTGATAGCAGGTTCTTTGATTAAAAATCCCGGAGGAGGAATAGTTGAAGCCGGCGGGTACATAGCAGGTAAAGAAAAATTTGTAACCCATGCAGCTAATCGTCTTACGGCACCGGGCATAGGATATGAAGGCGGTGCAATGTTTAACCAGCACAGACTTATTTTTCAAGGGTTATTTATGGCCCCCTCAGTTGTGGCTGATGCGGTAAAAGGCGCTGTACTGGCCGCAAAAGTTTTTGAAGATATCGGATTTGATTCTTATCCCAAGTACAACGACAAACGCTCTGACATAATTCAAAACATAATTTTTAATGCGCCGGATCCGCTTGAACATTTTTGCAGGACAATTCAATCACTCTCTCCCGTAAACGGCTACGTTACACCGATTCCGGAATATGTTCCTGGCTATGAAGACAAAATAATTATGGCAGGCGGAACTTTTATTGAAGGCTCCACTATTGAATTGTCTGCTGACGGCCCTATACGTCCGCCATATGTTGCATACATGCAGGGCGGATTAAATTATGCTCATGTTAAAATTGCACTTAAGAAAATCCTTGAAAAATACTCAGTTTAAGATGAAATGTTAAGATTTTTTAATGGCGCAGATAGCTATTAATAACTAATTCTCAAGGATTATAAAATTTTTACGCACTAAAAGCTTTGACAGAAAAAATTTTGTGGTATGCTGTTAGTAAATCTCACATTGAGTGTTTAAAAAATTTCGTTTTATACATAAGAAGAAAGGTATAGGTTATATGTCATTACCAAACGTAGCATATTTTTCAATGGAAATCGCTATGGATCAGTCATTAAGCACATATTCCGGCGGTTTAGGTTTTCTTGCGGGATCACACATGTTATCAGCAGGATATCTGCAATTACCAATGGTAGGTGTTACAATGCTGTGGTCATACGGTTATTACGATCAAAGAATTGACCACAAAGGACAGGTTGAAGTAGCATATATCAGAAAATATTATGATTTTTTGAATGATATTGGTGTTACAACGGAAGTAGATATCTTCGGCGAAAAAGTTAAGGTAAAGGCCTTCAAGGTAGAACCGGAACTTTTCGGAACATGTCCGGTATATTTATTAACAACAGATATTGATGGAAACAGTGACTGGGCAAAAAGCATTTCCTACAAACTTTACGACGGTAATGAAAAAATAAGAATTGCACAGGAAACAGTGCTCGGCGTTGCCGGTGTCAGAATACTGCAGGCAATCGGATACAATTTTGACGTAATCCATATGAATGAAGGCCACGCGCTTCCTGCGGCTTTTGAACTTTTAAGACAATATAACGGTAATCTTGAAGAAGTTAAAAAGAAAACAGTATTCACAACCCACACGCCTGTTGCCGCTGGCAACGAAGTTCATTGGGTAGATACACTTCTTGAAGGCGGATTTTTCGCAGGATGTTCAAGAGAAACAGCAGTTAATTTAGGCGGAGAAAATTTCTCGTTGACTGTTGCAGCGCTTAGAATGAGCCGGATTGCAAACGCAGTATCACAATTACACGGTCTTGTTGCCAACAAAATGTGGGAGTGGGTAGAAGGCAGATGTCCTATCCGTGCCATTACTAACGCCGTAAACCTTCACTATTGGCAGGATGAACGTATAAAAGAAGCGCACACGCCGGAACAATTATTGGCAGTTAAACGCGAAATGAAATGCGAACTGTTTAAATATATCGCAAACGTTGCAGGTAAAAGATTTGATCCTGACGTATTAACAATCACTTGGGCAAGAAGATTTGCTGATTACAAGCGTGCTTGGCTTATTTTGATGGACAAAGACAGAATTAACAAACTTCTTGACTCAAACAAAGTTCAAATTATATTTGCCGGTAAATTCCATCCGGATGATGTTATGGGCAAAGAAATGTTCAACAAACTTCTTAACCAATCACACACATTGAAAAATGTAGTTGTATTACCTGGTTATGAACTGCAATTGTCAGGTATGCTTAAACGCGGTTCTGATATCTGGTTAAATACTCCGCTCAGACCGTTTGAAGCCTCAGGAACATCAGGTATGTCCGCTAACGCAAACGGAGCAGTTCACCTTTCTATATATGACGGCTGGACTGTTGAAGGTACATTTAACGGCATTAACGGTTACACCGTTGAATATCCTGAACTTGATGATGAAATGCCGTGGGAAGAACGTCACTGGAAAGACCACGATTGCATTATGAATATCATTGAAAACCAAATTATTCCGACATATTACGAAAACAAACCCGAATGGGCACGTATGATGCGTCAGGCTATCAGAACATCCGAAGCTTACTTCAATTCTGATCGTATGGTTATAGAGTATTATAACAGATTATATAAACCTATTGCACACGATGATTCCTGCGCCGGAACAACCAAAAAAGAGATGAAAATCTCAGAAACTCCGACATTTGATGCCTGGACTTTCTCAAATATTAAATAAAAAATATTGACTTTTTATATTATTTCATTAAAAAGAGATTACGATGTGTAATCTCTTTTTTTCTTGTTATTAGTGTATTACGGCTTTAAATGTAACAAAATATTACAAACTTTAAGTCAAAAATTGAAGAAAAAAAATACAAATGCCGTAGACATGAGCACAAGGAAAAAACGAAAGGAAACAAAGTCATGGGTATGGCGGCATCACAGGCAAGATTTTTAGGTCTGACAGCAAGAAAGACAAACGTAGAATATGAAGGTCAACAGATCAACCAGCAAAGAACAACGTTGTCCAACCAATCAGCTAACTACTATAACCAGCTGCTTGGTATGACGGTTCCGACACCGCCTTCAGTTGCGGATTATACAAAAACCGTTTACACATTCGAAGACGGCAATCTTTCAAACTCTATCACTTCATTGATTGCTCAGCCGAATGGTGAATATTTAATAAGCTACGTTTCTTCCTGGACAAATGACTTTACACCTGTTGCTGCAGGTACCGCTATTGTGACTAAAGACGCAGCCAACAACTTCTATGTCGGTTCCACAGAATTAAGGGCACTCAATTCTGGCATTGACCCTGACGACGGCAATTACGAAGGCAATGATGAATATTTACTTTCATTATCGCCAACACAAAGAAAACAATTACTACAAGAAGAAGAACAGTATAAAGATTTATTAAACAAAAAATACTGCGGAGGAAATGATGAAGATTGGTACGTAAGATATGTACAAAACACATCTACAAATACCTGGTCACCCATCTTCTACAGAAAAAGTCAAGTTGACAACGCAACCTATTCAGAAGACGGAACATCACAATCCAACATTAACGCATATACTATGGGTTCTGCACAAGAAACCGAAGAAGTCAAAGGCGTTACAGCAAGATTGGAAAAAGATACTACAGGCAGATATATAAACATCACAATGTATGACAAAAATGATGACGGCGATGTTATTAATGAAGTCACATACGCATTAACAACAAATACATTGACCGACCAAGATGCATACGATGATGCTATGAACCAGTACGAATATGACAAGTATCAGTATGATCAATCAATTCAAGAAATCAATGCCAAAATTGAGATTATTCAGGCACAGGATAAAAATCTTGAATTACGCTTGAAACAGCTTGATACCGAACAGGATGCCATTTCAAACGAAATGGATGCTGTACAAAAAGTCATCGAAAAGAACACCGAATCTACATTCAAAACTTTCGGTTAATCTTTCGACCCGATTTAAGCGTACTTTATTTAGATTTAATTCGACGGATTTTACACAAAAGTTTTGTTGGCCTGCTATGTCAGACCACTACATTTCCCCTTTTTTCCGACGGTCTTATAAAAGGCCGTTTTTTTTTTGCTGAATTAATAAGGTTATTTTAAAGCCGCATAAAGTCTTGCAAAAAAGCACGAAACATGCTGAATGGAATCAACTCTAACCCATTGGCGGGTTGCTTTAAATCTAATTGCACCGACAGATTTTTCAGGATTTTTATGGGAATAAGAATTAATTTCATTATTAAAAAGTAAAAACTGGCACTTAGCCGTCAATTTACAGGCGGCAAGAATTTTTTGCGCCAAGATATCCCATCCAAGCCTTGCCGCAAGATAATAAGCTGCCACAAGACCTTCTGAACGAGCACCGTCAGGATAAAAATGGTCGCCCAAATCATAATAATAACCGCCCTCATAATCAATATATGGTGAATCATCACGTTTATAGCATTTGTTAATCATAGTACGCGCATCATCAAAAACAAATTTTAAATAATTTTCTTTTTGGAATGCTTCATTTTTGGTCCATTCTTCAATTGCCTGCATAAGCCACGCGTCAGACGGAAGCTTTGTAAATAATTCAGAATAAATTTTCGGGCGTTCGTCAATAATCCAATCAAGAGCTTTTTCAGACATTTTTTTAACTTCAGCGGCTAAGATTTCATCCGGGAAATTATTAGCAAAAAGAGCAAGTCCCAAGAGAGCTTCGCCGGGATAATAGAATGAAAAAGTTTCTTTACGTTCTGAATCAGTCATTACAATCAAAGGTTCACCGTCATGATAGTTAGGATGAATATAATATCCCATAAATTCACCGCTCGGGCATATTCTGCTTAAAAGATGACGGGCATAACCTTTTATATATCCATCATAAGAGGGATCGCCCGTTGAAATTCGATATTGCATCATTGCAACAAGCAGAACACCCGTTCCGCCGAGCTTTGCTTTTTCATTACAAAATGCATAATATCCTTTGCCCCATTTGGTATCATGTTCACGGGAAATTGAAACACTCCAGTCAAGAGCTTTTTTAGCAGCGGCAGAATATTTTTTATCAGATGTCAGCTGATACATTCTGACAAGTGAAATTATACCGCCGCAGTGCCTAAGGTCATTATAATAAAGATTATCGTCTTTGCGTGACGGGTGTTCATGATCTTTTCTCGTATCGTCGCAGCAATCATAGTAATACAAAAATCTGCCGTCATCATACATATTTTTAATAAGCCAGTTAACAGACGATACCAGCTGATCATATAAAATATCCACATCGAATTCATCATACAAAACATTACCGCGATAAAGCGGAATGCAGGTGTTTTTATAAGATACAAACGCACGGCTTTTAAACAAATAGAATTCTGCATTTTTATCCGATTTTAAAAGTTCAAGCCTTTCCGAAATTTTGTCGGTAATTTTGCCTATAGGAGATCTTTTTGCAAGAGTTTGAAAAACCTGATTCATCCCTATGTGGCTGAGCGTAACAGCATCAGTCGGCATATAATAATAAGATTTTTCACCCATTTTAAGTTCAAGTCCGTTAATACCGATTTCAAACCTGTCGTCATTAAAATAAATTTGATTTAATTTATTCCTGTCAACTTTACGCCTGTCAGTCATATATTCAAGCATGATACGGCAATTGTTTTCATCTGATACATCAAATTGAGTAAATTTTTTATTTTTTCTCAACATTTCAATATCGCGATTAAGAGTTGCTGCAAAATTATTGCGCTTACTGCCATAGCGTATAAATTTTTGCCCTGATTGAAAAAGTGTGATATAAGTAAGCGTTTCGGAGGGATTGTATTTAATAAAATTTGAAAGTTCCAACCCCTTCAAATCTACAGGATTGCCGGTAATGAGTGAATTACGGATTACGGATAAAAGTTTGGCAATTTCTCCAAAATCCTGCTTAAAATACTCTCTTTCTCTGTCGTTAAGCTCTCTAAAATCTGTTATGCCGTTTTCCATAAGGTTATAATACCATTTTTTTATTGGCAGGGCAAATAAACGTAAAGATTTATTTAATATTTTGACATATTGAAAAAGTTATAGTTCAATTAAAATAAGACTTGGTAGGAATTTTATAAATTTATGTACATAAAACAGCTTGAAATTGATAATTTCAAATCATTTGCCAACAAATCCGAAATACCGTTGTTAAAAGGTTTTACGACAATATCAGGACCGAACGGTTCGGGAAAAAGCAACATAATTGACAGTATATTATTCGCACTCGGCTTAGCGAACGCCGGTGAGCTTCGTGCTGAGAATTTGTCACACTTTATTTCCACCTACACAAAACGTAACGATGCACTGGTAAAAGTAACTTTCGGTGATATGGAAGGCGGACGCGATTTAAGTATTGCAAGACGTATAAGAAAATCCACACAAGGCTATGCAAGTACTTATTACCTGAATGACAGTGTTACAACGCTTTCAAATATCCATGCCGTGCTTGAAAAATACAACGTAACCCCCAATAGCTATAATGTCATGATGCAGGGTGACGTCATGGGGATTACAAATTGTTCTCCGAAACAGCGCCGTAAAATTATTGATGAAATTGCCGGCATTGCGGATTTTGACAGACGAATAGAGCAGGCTACAAATGAATTAACGACAGTTGAACAGCGGGTTGAACGTTCAAGCGTTATCTTGAATGAAGTTGATGCCCGCCTTGAGCAGCTAAAAGAAGAACGCGAAGTGGCTCTTAAATACCAGAAACTTCGAGAAGAAAAAACATCTCTTGAAGGTCAGATAAACACTGTCCGCTTTTTTGACATAAAAAGAAATCTTGAACAGGCACACGAAAATATCCTTGAATTTACTAAAAAGAAAAAAGAAGAAGAAGTTAAAAGCAAGGATTTGGACGAACGCTTGGGCCTGATTAAACAAAAGTATCAAGAAATTTCAGACAAATTAAAAGAAGAAGGCGAACAGCAGCAGATTAATCTAAAAAAACAAGAAGAAGAATTAAAGGGCGAAATTGACCGAAAAAATAATGCAACAATTTACGCTGACAAACAAATTCACGACGGGCTCCGTTCAATTGAAAACGCCAAAAACGGCATAGAAACTTTTAATCACAAAATTGAAGATTTTAAGTTAAAAATTAACCTAAAAAACGATGAAATTAAACTTATTGAAAAAAATATTGCAGACAAAAACGAAGAATTAAAGAAAATTCTTGAAGATATGACCGGTTTAAACGCGACTGCAGACCAGCATATCGAACGCAGAAATACGTTAAGAAAAGAGCTTGAGAATCTTCAAGACAGAGAAAACAACTTAATCAAAGAACGTCTGCCGCTTGAAAATGAGCTTAAAAATCTTCAAAAGGAACTGGATGAAGCTAAGGCAAAGCTTTCGGAACTTGAAGAAATGAAGCGGAATTTCAGCGAAAACCAGTCCTTAAAAAAAGAGCTTGTTGACCAGCTTGAAAAAGAATTACATGATTTTAAAATTATCCAGCAAAACACACTGCATGATCTTGATACAACTAAAAATGAAATCAACGATCTGAATTACAATATCCAGATGGCATACAGAAAAATTTCCTCAATGGAAGCTAAAAAACAGGCATTTGAAGATGCGAATTTCGGCCGAGCAATAGACACCATAATGGGCGCAAACCTCAAAGGTGTTCACGCGCCGCTTGTAAAACTCGGCACGGTAGATAAAGAATATTCAACTGCAATGGAAGTAGCCTTTGGAGGCAGAATGGCACATCTGGTCGTTGATGATGAACATGTGGCATCAGTTGCAATTGAGCTTTTAAAGTCATCAAACGCCGGCCGTGCGACATTTATTCCGCTGAATAAAGTTCAGCGTGCTCCCTCAAAACTTCAATTGCCAAAAGACAAGGGTGTAATTGATTTTGCAATAAATCTTGTCGATTTTGACGATAAATACCTTAACGCGTTTTTCTATGCAGTTGGCGACACACTTGTTGTTGAAGATATGGAATGCGCCAAAAAGCTTATCGGAAGATACCGTATGGTAACTTTACAGGGCGAACTTTTTGAAAAATCAGGTTCAATCACAGGCGGTTCCGTCAGACGTACGGGTTTAAGCTTCAGCCAGAATGACGACGCAGAGCTTGAAACTTTTAAAATCAGGCTTAAAGATATGGAAGATAAATTGTCCGCACTTGAAAAGAAAAAAACTGAACTTGAACAAAAACTTGATACTGTCCGAACAAATTATTCCGACTCAATGAGTGAATATAGCAAGTCAAAAATTGAACTTGACAGTATGAATAAAAATTACGACCAAAGCGAAACAATTTTGTCAGAAAAAGCGGAATTCATTAAAATTACCGCTCCCAAAATTGAAGATTTGAGCAAAAAACTTGATAAAATGGAAGAAAATCATGTTCAAATCTTAGAAAAAATCTCATCTATTCAATCCCAAATTGAAGAGGTTGAGAAACTTATTAATGATAAGGACTTAAAGGAACTCAAAGAAAAAACCGAAGGCGTTGAATTTGATATAAAACGTCTGCAGACAAACCTTATGAACGCCAATAATGATGTGAATGAGCTTAACCGCCAGATTACATTCCACGTCAATTTGATTGAAACCAAAAACGAGGAAATTGAGTCAATCAAAAAAAACAACCTGAAACTTGAAGAAGACAAACAAAAATACAAAGCGGATATTGAAGTTTTAAACCAAAAAATAGAAGGCTTGAAAGAACAAATTGATGCAATTGAGGAAAAACTTGGTAAATTGCTTAAAGAGCGGGATGAGATTAACAATGATTTAATCGAACTGGAGAAACAAAAACACATTAAAACAACCGACATTGAGCGTATTGCAGAACAGATTGAATCTTTCAAAGCCCGCAGAAGAGAGCTTGAACCGCAAATGGATCAAGCGCGTGAAATACTGGAAAATTCCGGCGTTGAAATTAGTAAGCTTGAACCGGTTAACATTTCAATAGACGAAATCACATCAAAAATTCAGCGGCTGGAGCGTAGAATGGAAGAATTAGGTGATGTTAACATGCGCGCGCTTGCCGCGTATGAAGAAGTTCTTGCGCGTCAGGAAGAATTAAAACTCCAGATTGAAACCCTCTCGAAAGAAAGAAAAGAAATCTTAGACAGAATGCATGGTTATGAACAACTTAAAAAAGAAACCTTTATGAAAACTTATAATAACATAAATGAGAATTTTAAGGATGTTTTCCACCAATTATCAGAGGGCGAAGGCGAATTAAAGCTTGAGAACCCGGACGATCCCTTATCCGGCGGGCTTACAATTGAAGCCCAGCCGAGAGATAAAAAGCTTCAAAGGCTTGAAAGTATGTCCGGCGGCGAAAAATCCTTAACAGCTTTAGCATTTGTATTTGCGATTCAACGCTATATGCCTGCGCCTTTCTACGCATTTGACGAGGTAGATGCAAGCCTTGACACAATGAATGTTGAACGCATCGCCCATATGGTGCAGAACCAGTCAAAAGATACGCAATTTATAGTAGTTAGTCACAGAAAACCTATGATAGAATCAGCTAATAGGACAATTGGTGTTACACAAAAAGAAAAAGGCATCACAAGAGTTACAGGGATTAAATTAAGAGAAGATGAATAACGAGGCAGCAATACATTACGATATAAACAGTACAACCCTCCCTGAATTAGTGCAGTCTAACGAAGATGAAGGCATTGGTATTCTTGTTTCAATGGCAAAAGCCGGCAAGATTGACCCTTGGAATGTTGATATTATTGATGTTACTGATAAATATCTGGCGCATATCTGCGAGATGAAATCCCAAAATCTGCGTTTAACTGGCAGAACTTTCCTTTTTGCAGCTGTTCTACTTAAATTAAAATCAAATGTTCTGGAAGGAAATGAAGAAATTTTACAAATCGGCGAACCAGATTACACTCAAGGGCTTGAATACGATGATGACGGATTTATAGTGGAATATCCAGAAGATGAAGAATTTATACCTACAAGCAATGTTGTCTCAATTGATGATGTTCTGCAAAGACGTACAAGCGTAAGGCTTAACAGAAACCGCGTTGTAACCCTGCGGGATTTAATCCGACAATTGCAATTTTATGAAAAATTAGAAAAAAAACAGTCGCTCCAACAGGCGCATGAAAGGGCAAAACGCCGTGTTCAGTCTTATTCAAGGTTTACGCCGGATGACATTATAAATCTGGCACACGAAGAATATATTGAAGATTGCGTTTTGAAGTTAAAAGAGAATTTATCTCAAATCTTTGAACACGAAGAAAAAATTGAATTAAAAGAATTAACACTGCTCGGCATGGATAAAATAAGCGCATATATAGCACTTTTATTTTTAACTGCAGAAACTGATTACGATTTAAAACAGGACGAATTTTATTCCGATTTATACGTTGTAAAAGAAACACAAAAAATAGCCGAAGAAGGAGCTGAGAATGGAACAGTTGAAATCACGGATTGAAGCTGTTTTATTCACGACAGCTAAAGCTTTAACCGCGAAAGAAATCGCGGAAATTCTTGAAACTGATACCGAAGCTGTTGAAGAAGCGCTGCTTGATTTAATTATGGATTACTCCTCACGCGGCGGAGCGCTGGAAATTGACGATGAAAACGGCTACATACTGCAGGTTAAAGAAGAACATATGGATATAGTTGAAAAACTTTGCCCCGTTGAACTTAAGCCGGCAGTTTTAAGGACACTTTCAGTCATTGCCCTAAAAGAGCCGATAAGACAAACCGTTTTAAAAGACATGCGCGGTTCTAATGCTTATGAGCATGTTCAGGAACTTTTAGAAAAGGGCTTGATTTCAAGAACAAAAGATAAAAACGGCAGAAGCTACAACTTAAAAACCACACCCAAATTCGCAGAATATTTCAAACTCAAAGGTGACACAAAAGCCCTTTCTAAAATGCTGGATTTGGAAAAAAGGATAGAGGATGAACCAGAAAATTAGATTTTTTGTGATATGGATTATTGCACTTATTGCGGTTTACGCTTTTTTTGTAATAATGCTTCCCAAAATATTTTTCTGGCGCGGGATGTCTTTATATAGAGCAGGTAAATATCAAAATGCTGCAGAATTTATAAAAAAAGCCCTTGTATTAAAGCCTTCAAATACTGATTACAGATATTATTTTGTAAAATCACTTTCTGAATTAAAGCCGGTGTATAAAATTCAAAAAACCATATACAACATTTCAAACGATTCAAAAGATGACGGTGCAAAAATTCTGGCAACAGTTAAAATAAATGAATGGCGCAGAAATATTCATGAAAACATCGGTCGCAATTACATAGAACAAGCTCCCTTTGATACAAATATTATAAGATGGAATAAAAACTCATTTCCTCTAAAAGTTTACATTGATAATGCCGGCCTTGAAAGCCTTCCTGACTACTATAAATCCGCAGTATCCCGTGCACTCAGCCAATGGGACAGGTCTGTAGATTTTGTAAGCTTTGCTGCAACAGGCCAAAAATCCGATGCAAAAATTCTTATCCTGTTTGAAAAACTTCCGGATAACGTATGCAACGGAAATTTATGTAAATATGTCGTAGGATATACCACTCCTTTAATAACGCGTAACAGACTTAAAAATATGACTATTACAATTTATGATAAAAATCCTGCGGGAGAATATTTTTCTGATAAAGAAGTTTACAACACCATTTTACACGAAATGGGACATGCTCTCGGAATTATGGGGCACAGTTACAGTACAGACGACCTGATGTACCGGCAGGCAAAAGAAAACAGCATTTACACACCTTTTCGGGAAGATTTCCACTATCTATCAGGCAGCGATGTCAACACACTTGAACTATTGTATATGCTTGAGCCTACAATTACGGATTCACCGGAAAAAGACAGTTTAATTTACACGCCCGTCGTTCTTGGAAGTAAAAAAGATTTAGCAAAAAGAAAAATAGCTGAAGCACAAGATTATATTGAATCAAATCCGGAAATTTCAGCAGGATACATCAATCTTGCTGGCTCCTATGCCGATATAAAACAATACAAAAAAGCCCTTAAAGCTCTCCAATCAGCTTTGAACACAGCAAACACCGATGATGAAAGATTTGTAATATATTACAATTTCGCATATATTTATATGAATATGAAAAAATATAATACCGCCCTTGAATATGCCGGATTAGCAGGAAAAATTCAAATGACACCGGATTTAGAAGAACTGATAAGTATTATTAAACACAACGAAAATTTAGATAAGTATAGTTTGTAAAGAATTACTAAGCCTGTAGCAAAATTATTATTCAGCCGTTTTAAAAATAAAAAAAGGTGTTTATTATGCAAATAAATAGGGCGTCCGACACAAATTTTACAGGCGTAATTCCTGTCAGGGTATTCCAAAACGGTAAAGAGATTTTGGACAAAAACATAGTGCGAAAAACCTGTCTTGAAGTAATAAACGGTCTTGCTGGTCCTTTGAAAGACAAACCTCAGTTTAAACAACCCGCAGCAATGCTTGCTGTTATGGATCACGATTACAAGTACGCACGTGCATTTCACGGATATTGCGGTGTAATCTCAGATAAAAAACTGACACCTTCGGACTTTTTTAAAATAATATTTGACAAATATGGCAGAGGCTATATCATAACCGGAAAATCCTCAGATAAAATTACGGAAGCAGGACGCCGCATAGGATTAGCAAAACGTGAATGCAATCTGGGAAATTCACAAAACTCATTAAATCTTGACGATGCCAAGAAAAATTATTGGGAAACTATAGCACGAATCGGAAATAACCTTGATTTACGCATAAGAGAGGCATTTTCATCTGCAACACTTGAAAAATTCGGCAAATACCAGCAAATGAATATTCAAATTAATACAAAACCGTCAAAAAATAAAACATTACCGAAAATCATACTTGAAAAAATAAATTTTTCCGCACAAAATCCCCGTTAACAAAATCTTCACAAAGACTTTTAAAATTAATATATTTAGGTTATATTTAACTGGTTGAGAATAAAACGGAGAGAAAAATGTATAACGTAGCAATAATAGGAGCAGGCCCTGCAGGAATTTTTGCGGCGCTGGAGATAACAAAATTAAAACCGGACTGGAAAGTAATTTTAGTTGAAAAAGGACAAAAAATTGAAAACAGAAAATGCCCCTTGAGAGAAGGTTCACCAAAATGTATTAACTGTAAACGATGCGGGCTATTATGCGGCTGGGGCGGCGCAGGAGCTTTCTCTGACGGAAAATTAACGCTAACGCCGGATGTTGGCGGAAATCTTGTAGATTATATGCCAAGACAAAAAACCGAAGAATTAATTGATTACGCAGATAAATTATACTTAAAATTTGGTGCGACAGAGGAAGTTTTCGGAACAGACACCAAAACTTTTCAGGATATTGAACACCAGGCAGTTCTTGCTGAATTAAAACTTGTATATTCTCCTGTCAGACATCTCGGCACAGAAAGAAGTCTGGATGTTTTGAAAGCAATGCAGGATTATCTTGATGAAAGAATTACAATTTTGAATAATGTGACAGCCGAAAGCTTAATAGTTGAATTGGACCAGGTAAAAGGTATCAAATTAAGCAACGGAGAAACGATTTGCGCGGAATATACAATTATAGCTCCTGGTAGAGAAGGCGCAGACTGGCTTACGAAAGAATTTGCAGACCACAAAATTGGTATGGTAAATAACGCAGTTGACGTAGGTGTCCGCGTTGAATTGCCGGCGCCTGTGTTTGAGCCTTTGACATCAAAGCTTTATGAATCAAAACTTATTTATCACTCGCCAACCTTCGGGGATGAAGTCAGAACGTTCTGTATGAACCCGAACGGAGAAGTTGTTCAGGAAAATTACAACGGTATTGCAACTGTTAACGGACATAGTTATGCAAATTTTAAAACTCCTAACACAAACTTTGCGCTTCTTGTAAGCGAAAAATTCACGGAACCGTTTAAAGAACCCATTCAGTACGGACAGCATATTGCAAGCCTTGCAAATATGCTCGGCGGAGGAATTCTTGTTCAAAGATTCGGCGACCTTCTTGACGGCAGACGTTCAACGCCGGAAAGAATTAAATCAAGCATTATAACGCCAACCTTAACCTGTGCAACTCCAGGCGACTTAAGCCTTGTAATTCCCTACAGACAATTGACAAGTATTAAAGAAATGCTGTTTGCGCTTGATAAAATTGCTCCGGGTACAGCCTCACGCTATACTCTGTTATACGGTATTGAAGTTAAATTCTACTCTGCAAGAGTAAAATTAACCGATGAACTGGAAACTGAAGGTGTGAAAAATCTTTTTGCAATTGGTGACGGTGCAGGAGTCACAAGAGGTTTAATCCAAGCTTCCGCATCAGGTGTTCATGTTGCAAGAACTATTTGCTCACGCGGATAAATAATGGTATAATTTATATATGAATAAAAAGGTAAGTTTAACAACTCAAAACCGACTGATTGTATTCGGTCTTATTTTAAGCACCCTGCTTATCATGGCAATTGCTGTTTTTTCTGTACTTAATATCCAGAAAAAACTCAATGAAGGCTATCACAATTTCGGTCAGGTAATCTCTAAAACACTTGCTATTGAAAGCAATGAACTAACCAAAAATTTGCCAAAAAATGAAATATATAACACATTAAAAAAACATACCGACACGATTTTAAAAAGTCATAATGATATTGTTTTTATACAATTCACAGATAATGAGGGGAAAATAATATATTCAGGCCAAAATGAATCGCACAAAAGTGCCCAAAAGCCCAATATCACGGTCAGTTCACCTTTGACGGATATGATTAGCAATTCCCCGATAGGGTCTGTCACAGTTGGACTTTCCGGTAACATAATAAGCCAGATTTCATCAACCACACGTGCCTCGCTTTTATTTGTATTTGCGGTTGCATGGCTTGTTTTTGCCTTTGTAATTTTAATAAACACCTACCTCATAACGCGTGAACTTCGAATACTTCATGACGGAGTGCAAAAAATTTCATCAGGAAACTTCGGTTACAAAATTGAAGGGGAAAATGTAAGCAACGAAGTGCAGGAGCTTTTCAACTCTTTCAATGATATGTCATCCCGATTGCATTTGTATGAAGAACAAAATATAGAACAATTAACCCTTGAGCGCAACAAGCTTGAAGCTGTTTTAATGAGTATTGCAAACGGCGTTGTTGTATGTGATAACAACGATACTGTAGTTCTCGTAAATAACCATGCGCAAAACCTGCTTGAAGTTGAAGAGAACCAAATGCTTAATACCTCCATTCAAAATTATATTGATACAGAGGGTAACTTCTGTTTTAGGGATAAAATTGAAGAATTTAAGTCAAGCCAAAATAAATATGTTACATTTAATATTACTGTCGACAAACGAATAATCAAATCAATAATTTCGCCTATGTATACAAGAAGCGGTGAATACGTAGGATATATAATTGTCTTAATTGATGTTACAAGAGAAACAGAAATGGATTTGATGAAATCTCAATTCATTTCAAATGTATCCCACGAATTAAGGACGCCGGTTACGGTTTTAAGAAGCTACATAGACACGCTTTACACAATGGGGAACGAATTTGATTATGAAACCCAGAAAGAATTTATCGGGACACTTAATAACGAAATTATCAGATTGCAAAACATGGTAAACGATATTCTTGATTTTTCAAGACTGGATTCTGATGTAGAACTTGAAAAATCCTATAACGATATAACACTGCTTGTAGAAAATTGCGTTAACCAAATCAGCATACTTGCACAAGAAAAACATCTTACAATAGAAATCACAAGAGAAGATAACATGCCGGAAATATCATTTAATTATGACAGCATAGAACGCGCTTTAAGAAACCTTTTATCTAATGCAATAAAATATTCACCTGAAGGTAAAAAAATCTATGTACGGGTCTACAGAGGCTCTGAAAATAATATTGTGGTGACTGTTCAAGATGAGGGCTGCGGAATATCTGCTGAACATCAAAAGAAAATTTTCGACAGATTTTACCGGGTAGAAAATGACACCCACACTATAAAAGGTACAGGGCTTGGGCTTCATCTTGTAAAAACAGCAATTGAAAAACATCATGGCGGCAAGGTTTTTGTGAATTCAAAACCCGGAGAAGGTTCTACATTTGGTTTTACCCTGCCGGTTAAAAGCACAATTAACATATAAATTATTACAACAGGATTTCTTCCATTTTTTCAAGATGCTTAGCGAGCAAATTTTCCGTGATATTATTGAAATTTTTATTTAAAAATCCTGATACTTTTTGCAGATATTTTACATACAAACGACCGGCCAAGCTCTTATTTTTAACATTTTCAACATTCGCTGCGCGCTTATTATTTGAATAAACATACACTATTTGCTGGTTTTTATGCAAATTTGTCCGCAGGGTTATTTTGGGTTTGCCGTCTTTTTGCCGAAAAAAAGTATCGTATTGAATTCCGTTTTTTTGAACACGTTTTTGAATTAAATTTCCACGCCTGTCAACTTTTTTAATCCAAACAGTACCTATATCCGTAATTCCGCTCAATATTGGCATAAGCTTCTCCTTTTATTTGCCTCATATTTAATCAAAAAGACCGTTAATTTTATCAACAATATCCTGAGGATCAATTTCACCCGTAACCTTATTTATATCCTGCGCGATTTGATAAAGTTTTGCTGCTTCAATCTTGTCGCCGGTTAGCGAAATACATCTTGCAAGATTAAAATGAGCAAGTGCATAATTCGGATTACATTCTACAGATTTTTTGAACAGCTCCATTGCTTTTTGCACTCTGCCTAAATCGTCAAGATAAATAACGCCCAAATTATTATAAGCAATATCATAATTATTATCATAATGAATGGCAAGTTCGTATTCTTTGATAGCTTCGTCGATGTCCCCTTTTCCCCAGTATAAAAATCCGAGATTACAGTGAATTCGTGCATTTTCCGGTTCCAGATCCAATGCATTCCTGTAAACTGCAAGTGCATTATTATAATCTTCTTTATCATAAAAAGCGCTTCCGAGATTTATGTAGATATCAATATCTTCCGGTGTCAAAAGATAAGCACTCTGATAAGAACTAATTGCCGCATTCAAATCCGTTTTTGATTCTTGGAATACAAATCCAAGCGTCTGATTAATAACACTCGTCCATTGTTTATTCGGATTCAGTGTAACTGCCGATTGAAAATGAGATATCGCACCGTCCAAATCGCCTTTAATATACAAAATATTTGCGAGATTTGAATGAAATTCCGGGATATTCGGCATAATTTGAATTAATTTTTCATAAATTTCAACGGCACTATCATAATCTCCAAGTTCTTCATAGGCCTGACAAAGATGTCTGTAGGCAGAAATATTCAAACTATCAAGCCAGATTGCCATTTTGTATTCTGTTATTGCATTATCAAACTGTCCGACTGTTCTGTAAATATCACCTAAAAGACAATACAACGGAACAAAACCAGGAGCCTTTTCAATAGCTTCCGCATAAACTTCAATCGCATCATTCAAGCCGCGCGTATGAACTCTGTAAAAGCCTTTGACAAGTATCGGCAGAAATTTAAGATAAGAAAGCGATTTTATAACATTTTTCACAGCCTGAAAATCAAAAGGCAGCGTAAGCCAGGATAATAGAAGTTCCCGGTAGGCCTTAAATGTTGTTTTCAAACATTTATAAGAAGAAACACGGTACAGCGAATATAAAAGATAATGCGCGCAGGAATTTCTAAAGGGTTTACAAGATATGGCCTTTTTAGCATTCAAACCTGCCTCCAGAAATCTTGCTTTTCTGGTATAGGTTTCGGCAAGAAGATAATAGGCTTTAGCGAATTTATCATCTTTAGCAATAGCCATATCAAGATAATTAATTGCCTTATCAAGATCACCTTTATAAAATTCCGCCTGGCCAATTTTGAAATAAATTTCGGGAGAATCAATATAAGTTTCCAGCGCTCTTTGATATTCGGTAATTGCTTCATCAATATACTGGCAAGAATTATATATATCCAAATGCCATGCCAGAAACAAATCACCGAGCCTTATGTGTAAATCCGCATTAGTGGGGTCATTTTGCAGGCCTATCTGGCATAATTCTATAGCTGACTTTACATTTCCAGTTTTAAATTCTTTATTAATCTTTTTTTCTAACAATTTGTCCATAATAACAATATTTTAATGAATATTCAAGGAAAATGCAAGTAATTAACAATACTCTGTAAATGAATATTATTTTAAAGAAAAAAATATAATCCCCATATTATATAGCAAAGAATGAGAAATTCACAGAGAAATTTACGTACTATTTAAATAAGGAGAAAATAATGACAGGTCAGCAATACAAAAAAATGTCACTGGAAGAACTTGTGGTTTTATCCCAGAAAGACGACCTTAAGGCTCTTGAAGAGCTGATACGACGCGAACAAAAAAACGTATTTGCGGCATTTTCGTATTTGAGTAAAAAACGCGAAAACGTGGCAGATTTAACTCAAGAAGCTCTCTTGAAACTGGCAAGAAACATCCACACACTTAAAAATCCAAAAAATTTTAAAAGCTGGCTGAACCAAATCATATCAAATCTTTTTTACGATGAATTGAGAAAAAAACAACGCCGGCCGGACACAATATCAATTGACGACGAAAATGAAGAAAATCCGATAAAAGCCCAATTACCTGACAAAAAATGTAAACCGCATGAGAAATGTCTTTCAACAGAACTGGAAGAAATTATAAAAAATGCCATAAGAGAACTGCCGGAACAATTCCGGATAGCCATTATTTTAAGAGAACTTCAAGGCCTCAGCTATGAAGAAATAGCAGAAGCAACAAATTCAAGTGTAGGGACAGTAAAATCACGCATTGCACGTGCAAGAGGCAAACTTCAAACAGGATTAAAATCATATATTTAGGAGGGAAATTATGCAAAATGAATTAACATGTAATCAGGTAATTGCACTAATGAGTTTTTATGTTGAAGACAAACTTAATTCCAGGCTGAAAGAATACGTGGACGAACATCTGAGACATTGTCCCGAATGCCGCGAAGTATACATGCAGTCAAAAAAAATTATGAAACACATACTGACGCTATCTGATGAATTTGAAGAACCCAAACAATATTACACAAAACAATACGAAGATTTTAAACATAATTTGTCTGCCTATATAGATAATGAACTTGATGCAAATGAATCTTTGAGAATTAAAAAAATAGCAATATCAAATCCTCTTGCCAGAAAAGATCTTGAAGATATGTACCAATTTAAAAAAATGCTGCATAATTCATTTGAAAAAACTCGTTCCGACTGGAAAAATGATTATTCAAAATTAATCATAAACAAGCTTGAAAAAAATTACCAACAAATAGGATTAGACCCCTTTTACAAATTACTCGGAGCATTCACAGTACTGATAAGCCTTATTGTGTTCGGATTTCTTGCCATATTATATTTTTAAACCGGATGATGATGGATATTTAACGGATGTCATTTTAATATACGTGTCCATAGAGATCCCTTTCGGGTATTTTATTTTTTCATTAGAAATTCTGCTCATTTCAGCAAGGTTACGCTGTTGTCTTTTAGCAGCATATTTATTCCGCAGAACAGGTGTAATAATATTGCAGGAAAGGATTGAGCCTATTGTCATAGCAACAACGTCAACGCCGTTTTTAAAACTGTTATAATCGTCTTTAATTTGATCAAAATTCATCATATTTTTTATATTAAATTTTGAAAAATCAAAGTTTTTCGGAACTTTCCAGCCATTTTTAGTCTTAATATTAATACCAGAGTCAGTCAAAAATTGTCTTGTTTTAAGGCTTGCCAACTTTCCTGAAGATACAAGGCGCGACGCAAAATTTTTAATAACTGAAGTTACACAGAAAAAGGAAATTACGTTGATGGCACCGTCGCCGATTTCCTGCGGAATAAGGAACATTTTTTGTTCTTTCGGAATTTTATCATTTACAATAATCGCAACAACCTGAGCAGCAGATGACAAAAACCATCCCAAAACGCCGGTATAGATAAGCATTTTTGCCGGATTCGGCCCGTATTTTGTTAAAATTGCATTTTTAAAATTTTCAAATATCTTACTTGGATTCATCATTGCGGACACCTCCAAGTTTAGTAAACCAATTCGTCAAACCTTTGGTCAAAGGAGCATCAATAAGAAAATTTGAAAATATCATAACACCGAGTGCAGCTATTGTACCCATAGTATTTTTATACTGTTGAAGTTCATCGGCGGTACATTTGAGAGTAGGTGTCAAAAAAGTTCTCAATTTTTTAAATCTTGCATCGGGCTTAATTTCATGAGCATATTTTGTAAAGGCATCAACAGATTTAATACAAAGTTTGCGGATAGAATAACCAGTGAGCGTACCTGCAATAATTTTTGCAATAGTCCTGCAGATAGAATAATGACGTGTTTCATTGTCAACATTTTTATTTGAGGCATCAATAAAAGGCTGGGATAAAAGTGCAGAAGCACCAAGTATTAAACGATTTTCAGCTGAAGATAGTTTTTTACCTATCCAATCAATTATTCTAAGATTTTTGGGATTTGAAATAGTAGGCAATTTTTCACGGCTGCCAATATTATTTAAAACAACACGCGAAACTTTCCGGCTTATTTTGTCATAAGTACGGGATAAAGAAAAATTACGAATTGAACTTATTGATGCCATATTTCTACCCAAATATGTAAATACGGTGAACTTTCAGAATTGCCTTAAAAGCCCTGAATATTAATAAATATTAAGCAGGAAAATTTAAACAACACCAATATAGCACATAATAAAAATTATAAAATAGCACCTTTAGGCACAACAGTAACCCCGCCCGGCGACACATGGAACCCTCTATTTACATCTTCTTCCCAACTGTAGCCTATACGGGTATTTGGAGGAATTTTTACATTTTTATCAATAATAGCTTTTCTGATTTTAGAATATCTGCCTACTTCTACATTTTCCATTAAGATACTGTCACAAACCATAGAATAGCTGTTAATACGAACTTTAGGCGACAAAACACAATGCGAAAGCACACCGCCGGACACAATACAGCCTTCAGATACCATAGAATTTGTTGCCATACCGACCCTGTCGCCTTCCTGCCAAATAAATTTAGCAGGAGGATAATTATAGTTAAAAGTTCTTATAGGCCAATCTTTGGAATACAAATCTAACTCAGGCGCTGCCTGTAATAAATCCATATTAGCCTGCCAATATGCATCAATACTGCCTACATCTCTCCAGTAGCCACGTTCAGCATCGGACATACCGGAAAAAGAATTGTCATAAAAATTATAAACATAAATATTTTTGCCTTCATTCAAAAGCATCGGAATAATATTTTTCCCGAAATCATGACTTGAACTTTCTATCTTGTCATCATGTTCAAGCGCATCAAGGAGAATTTCTTTATTAAAGATGTAATTTCCCATAGAAGCAAGACACATATCAGGGTTACCCGGAATTGTTCTGGGCGTATTTTTAGGTTTTTCTACAAAATTTACGAGACGCCAGTCATCGTCAACTTCAATAATTCCGAATTCGGAGGCCTCTTTAACAGGAATAGGAATTGCCGAAATAGACAAATCCGCATTTTTATTTTTATGGAAGCACAACATTTGTGATACATCCATTTTGTAAATATGATCACCGCCAAAAATACATACATATTTAGGATCTTCATCAAGAATATGAAAAATATTCTGATAAATCGCATCGGCAGTACCTCTGTACCAATCGCTGCCTGTACGCATCTGTGCCGGTGCAAGGTCGATATACTGATTTAAAAAAGGAGACAGCATCCAGCCGCGAGTAATATGCTTATTCAATGAATCAGATTTATACTGAGTCAAAACTTTTATTTTAAAGAAACCCGAATTAACAAAATTATTGATAACAAAATCAATTATTCTGTATCTGCCTCCAAAAGGAACAGCGGGTTTTGCTCTGTCCTTTGTCAAAGGATAAAGTCTTTTGCCCTCACCGCCTGCAAGTATCATAACCAATGCATCATCAATTGACATATAAATCCCTCATTTTTATATCCATATTATACACAAAATATTAAAAAATGTTTATATCATTTCTAAAAATTTTATGATTCATATGAATTTTTTCAGCGAAATTTTTCAAAACCGGAAAAGGATCCTCAGACACTGTACATAAAGACAAGACCCTGCCGCCATCGGAAAATAAATGTCCATTTCCCTCTCTTACACTCGCAAAATAAACTTTAACCCTGTTATCATCCGGCAAAATAATTTCATTTCCTTTTATCGGAGAATCAGGATATCCTTCAGCAGCAATTGTAAGACAGGCTGAATAGCCTTTTTTGTAAACCGGTGCTTCATTATTCAAAAGAATTGACAAAAAATCATTCTCTAAAAGATTTAAGATTACCTGACACTCAGGGTCGCCAAGCCGGACATTATATTCAAGCACATACCAGTCATCGCGTGACCAGATTAAACCTGAATAAATAAATCCATTAAAATCAGCGCCTTCACAAATCAGAGCATTTTGCAGCAAATCAAGGTATATTTGCAGTTTTTGCAACTGCGCATCAGACAAATCAACAGGACAATAAGCTCCCATTCCGCCGGTATTCGGAGATCTAATATCTGATGTCAAACGCTTGAAATCTCTTGCTGGGCAAAAATTAATGAGTTTTTTACCGTTAAAATATGACATAACGGAAATTTCACTGCCATCCAAATATTCTTCGATGAAATAAGGTTTCGGGATTTTACGTGTGAATTTATCTTTTTCAGTGCGGTTATACACGACTTTAACCCCTTTACCTTTACAAAGTCCGTCGGCTTTTACAACCTGCGGGAAAATATCGGATTCAACCGGCAAAAGTTTAGCGCATTTAATTCCGTGATCAACCATAAATTTTTTAGCAAAAAGTTTTGAACTTTCAAGCCTTGAAAACTTTTTATCCACGCCGATACATGCAATACCTTTAGATTTATAATAATCAACAAGTCCATCACAAATCGGCTGTTCAGGTCCAAAAATTATCAAATCAGGATTATCATCAAAAGAACTGACAAGACCTGCGCACATAGGTGAGGATGAAACTGCCTCTTTTATTGCTTCTTCACGGGCACCTGAACCGACTACACAAATTTTTAACGACAATTTCCGCACCCTCCGCAACCGCTAATCAAATCCGAAAAATCAAAAACTTCATCGTTTAATAATTTTTCAATAACTATAGGGTACAAAACATGTTCAATTTTGTGGATTTCCGCTTCAAATTCATCAAAATGCATTAAATTTTCAATCAAAACCGGATATTGAGCAATAATTTTGCCGCCGTCAAGTTCATCCGTAACCCAATGAACAGTTACACCGCTGACCTTAACACCAGCCAGAAAAGCCCTTTGAATTGCATCTTTTCCTTTAAACGCCGGCAAAAGGGACGGATGTAAATTAATAAACCTGCCCAAATCCAAAACATCAGGAGGAAGTATTCTCATATAACCCGCAAGAACAATCAAATCAAAGTCCTTAGCGCCAAAATATGCTGCATTCTCTTCAAAAGGCAAATAATGATTTTCAATTCCGATTTTTTGGGCACGTTCAAGAATACGTGCATTCAAATTATCCGAAAGACAAACAATTTTTACATCTTTATCCTTAAAATATTCCGCAATTGCCTGAAAATTTGTTCCTTCGCCCGAGCCCATAACAGCAATTTTTTTTGTCATTTTTTCACAACCTTTCCTAACAAAAACGGATTAAACTCACTGCAAATATTAAATATATCATCCAGACGGCTTTTTTCCGCAATAATACAAAATCCGACACCGCAGTTAAAAACTTCGAACATTTCTTCGCCGCAAATAGAATATAATTTTTTATAAATATTCTGAGAAGGAATTTTATTGTAATCCAAATCTACAGTACAATTTTGAGGAATAACACGGTTTAAGTTTGACAAAATTCCTCCGCCGGTAATATTTGCACCCGATTTTATAAAATTATTATCCCACAATTTTCTTAAAACCCCGTAATAGATATAAGAAGGTTTTAAACAATCAATAAATTCATCTTCAGACAAAAGTTTTTGAGAATAAAGTTTACGTATTAAAGAAAATCCGTTTGCATGAATTCCGTTAGATGTTAATCCAATCACGCAATCTCCGTCACGGATACAATAGACAGTGTCCTTTTTTATACCGGTCAAAAAACCGCATATATCAATAGTATTTTCACGTAAAATTGCAGGCATTTCTGAAGTTTCGCCTCCAAGCAATTCGCAGTCATACACGGCCAAAATCTTTTTCAATTCAAAAATAATTTCAGAAACAGCAGCACTGTCAAGTTCATTTACGGCAATATAATCCAGAAAAGCAAATGCACGTACATTTTGCGTCGCAATATCATTCAAATTAGCTGCTGCAAGATCAACAGCAATATTTTTATACAATTTCCTGCTGTATAACGGTATAATTTTAGTTCCGATACCATCGCAGCAATGTGAAATTTTCAAGCCGCCACACAATTTATCACCGCTGAATAAATTAAAATTTCCACCCAAATTATTAAGTTTGCCGGCCAATTTATGTGCCTCAGCCAGATTTACGCCCGAATTTTCGTACATTACACCCATAGTAACATTTTATTACAAAAAAATAAAAAAAAGAGCAAAAATTTTTTTTCAGGAGTATTATAAAAATATCTTTTAGCGGTTAGAAAAAAAAGGAGTATATATGAATATTCAAGCAATCAACAACAGCCCGAGTTTTGGGATTAAAATTCCAATTGAAGACGCAGTAGAGGCAGCGTCTGCAAGAAATTTATTTGGTACGCGCAGAGCATTTCGTACACAATGTGAAGTTATAAAAAAACTTACAAATATCAGTGACGAAACCTATCAAAATGGTGATACAAGCTTTGCGGCATTTAAATTGAGCAATATTTTGCGGTCAAATCATCCGGAATTAAAAAAAGCTGCACAGGAAATTGACACCTATTGTACGAAAAATTCCAAAGTATTAAATGCAACAAAAGGCGACGTTTCAAAAGATCTGGTTGATTTTGTAAAAAACATAATTACGAAAATCGGGAAAAAAGATCTTGATATCGAACCAATTCAGCCGGCAGCATTAGGCTTTTAACCATTAAAAAAACTCCCCTAAAAGGGGAGTTTTTTATTAACTGCAAAGTGCAAGCAATATTCCAGCCGCGACACCTGATCCTATAACTCCCGCGACATTCGGCCCCATAGCATGCATCAAAAGATAATTTTGGTCATTTTCTTCCAATCCGACCTTATTTGAAACACGGGCAGCCATAGGAACTGCAGATACCCCTGCTGACCCTATCAAAGGATTAACCAAATTGAGCGGTTTTTTAAAGACCCTGTGCATAAAGTATTCAAAACAGTTCATAACTTTTGCAAAAATAACACCGCCGGCTGTTGCAAGCGCAAAGGCCGTAACCCCTAAAACAAGTATAAATAACGTCTGCAAGGTTAAAAATTGATCAGCTGATAATTTAGAACCAACAGACAATCCCAAGAAAATCGTTACAATATTAATTAAAGCATTTTGCATGGTATCTGAGAGTCTTTCTACAACACCACATTCTTTGCATAAATTGCCAAAGGTCAATGCACCTATCAAAGGACACGCATCAGGCAAAAATATAATACAAAGGCCAAGAACAACAAGCGGAAAAACTATTTTTTCACGTTTTGTAACGTTTCTCAATTGTGACATTTGAATTTTACGTTCATCTTTTGTAGTTAAGAGCTTCATAATCGGCGGTTGAATAACCGGTACAAGCGCCATATAAGAATAAGCAGCAACCGCGATTGCCCCCAAAAGTTCCGGTGCGAGTTTAGAAGTCACATAAATAGATGTCGGGCCGTCAGCACCGCCTATAATACCGATAGCAGCGGACTGCGGAAGCGTAAAACCGAACACACATAATGCCAGAAGCAATGCACCAAATATACCGAACTGAGCCGCACCGCCTAAAAGCGCTGTTTTAGGGTTGGCAATCAAAGGGCCGAAATCAGTCATTGCGCCGACTCCCATAAATATAATCAGCGGGAACAAACCTTTATGAATGCCGGCTTCATAAATAATTCCCAAAAATCCGTTGGGACCTGCGATATCCGCCACAGGAATGTTAGACAATAATCCGCCGAATGCTATCGGCACCAGCAATAACGGTTCAAATTGCTTTTTAATTCCAAGCCACAACAGGAATAAACATACGAAAAGCATTATGGGAGATCCATATTGATGTAAAAATTGTTCAAATCCATTTGTTATATTTGGATCTACAGGCTGAATAAAATTTGCCATACCTGTTGAATTCCATAATTTTATTAAACTTTCTGCTATATCCATTTTATTATTTCCTTATTAAATTATACTACAGTCACTAGGACCTGACCTGTTTGAACATGACCGCCGACTTCTATTTCAACTGACTGAACAGTACCACCAACAGGAGATTTAATTTCTGTTTCCATTTTCATTGCTTCAACAACCGCCAGAACATCACCTTCTTGAATAGTGTCGCCTTCTTCAACGAGAACCTTTAAAACGGTTCCAGGAAGTGCCGCCTTAACGGGAGTACCCTCTCCGCCGACGGATTGTTTAGCTTCAATTCCGGATTTTATTGAAAAATCATAAAGTTTTCCATTAACAGTTGCCTTTTCACCTTCAAGCGCAACCGCATATTTTTTGCCGTTAACGGTAACAGTATAACCGTTTGCAGAAGATTCAGAAGTTTCTGATTTTTGTTCATTTTTTCTGACACCGATTGTGCCTTTACCTTCAAGGAACAAAATTCCTTTTTCTTTACACGCTGCAGCAATAAAGATATTTTCTTCAGTTTCTACAAGTCCTGCATCATTAAGCATTTTACGCGCAGCCTCAATACCTTTATTCGGGTCTTTGTCGTTAATGTCAACGACACACTCGGTTGTCGGCTGAAGTTTCAACTGTTCAGAGGCAAGTTTAACGACTTCGCTGTCAGGCTCACACGGAGTTTTGCCAAAATAGCCGAGAACCATTTTCCCATAGCCTTCTGCAATTTTTTTCCACTTACCGAACATAACGTTATTAAAGGCTTGTTGGAAATAGAATTGTGAAACCGGAGTAACAGATGTTCCAAACCCGCCTTTTTCAACAACTTCTTTCATTGCAGAAACTATCTCGGGGTATTTATCCATAATTCCGTTATCTCTGAGCATTTGTGTGTTAGCAGTCAAAGCACCGCCCGGCAGTGGTGACTGAATAATCATAGGATTAACTGCCAGTGCTTCAGGCGGAAGGAAATAATCCTTCATACAGTCTTTAAATATTTCTTCTGTTTCAAGAATTTTTTCAATATCAATACCCAAATCGTATTCAGTGCCTTTCAAAGCATGCCACATTGAAACAATATCAGGCTGGGCAGTACCGCCAGATACAGGTTTCATAGACAAATCAATACCGTCTGCCCCTCCGTCAAGTGCTGCAAGATATGCTGCAAGTGCCGTGCCCGCAGTTTCATGCGAATGAAATCTTATATGAGCCCCTGTACCGAGAATTTCTCTTGTGCGTTTAATGGTTTCATAAACCTTTCTGGGAGCAGAAGTTCCTGAAGCATCTTTAAAAGCAATTGAATCAAACGGAATTTCTGCATCAAGAATATTTTTCAAAACTTTCACATAAAACTCAACATCATGCGCGCCTGTACAGCCAATCGGAAGCTCCATCATGGTGATTGTAACTTCATGTTTTAAGCCGTTATCTTTTATGCACTGCCCTGAATAAATAAGATTATTGACATCATTCAACGCATCAAAGTTACGAACAGTTGTCACACCGTGCTTTTTAAACATTTTGGCATGAAGATTAATAATATCTCTCGGCTGGGAATCAAGCCCTACTACATTCACCCCGCGCGCCAAAGATTGAAGATTTACGTCGGGTCCTGCAGCTGCTCTGATTTTATCCATTGTCTCAAACGCATTTTCATTGCAATAAAAAATCGGGGATTGAAATCTTGCGCCGCCGGCGACTTCAAAATGATTAATCCCTGCCGCGACAGCTGACTGCAAGGCGGGTAAAAAATCCTCCACAAAAACTCTTGCACCGTAAACGGATTGAAACCCGTCCCTGAACGAAGTATCCATAACTTTGATAAGTTTTTTTGTCATATTTTATATTTCCTTTCGTTATAATATATCACCGATTGTGAGCGAGAATTCTTTTCCATTATCTTCCAAAATGAGCTCGCCGGATTTGTTTACGGACTTTGCAATCCCATGTTTTGTTTCATTTATAAGCTGAACACACACTTCTTTATCCAAAAAGCATGCTCTTTTTATATAATCAGATTTGATAAATTCAAAACCTTTTTCCAAAAATTCGTCGTATTTACTGAAAAATTTATCCAAAAGTTTATTCAAAAATTCATCCGCATCAATTTTTTTTGAAAGTTCAAGATTAAGCGCAGTAATAATTTTATCAGGGATAGCACTAACATCTTTTAATTCAGCATTAAGATTAATCCCGACGCCGAGTATAAGTCCTTTAAAATTAGCCCCCTGCATAACAGTTTCCGAGAGAATCCCCGCGATTTTTTTACCGTCAATCAAAACGTCATTCGGCCACTTGATTTGCGGCATCAAACCGTATTCTTCCAGCAATTTTGAAAGCACAACAGACATATACTGGGTAAGATTTGCATAAACATCACAAAATTTATCTGACGGCTTTAAAATTATTGAAAAAAATAAATTTTCCCCGCCCAAATCAACCCACCTGCGGTTTAATCTGCCTTTTCCGGAAGTTTGCCTTAATGCGCGCACAACAGTTCTATCAGAAAAAATTTCCAATTTTTTCTTTGAGTAATTATTCGTTGAATCAACTTCTGTAAGGGTAATAAGCTCCATTTCGCCCTCATATAACATTCAAGAATTATTTTATTATAAACAAAAAATATTTGCTAATTTTTTTTTACCGAGTTAAAATAAATTCATAAGGAGAGAGAAAAATGAGTGAAACCGGACATTGGGTCTATAATACAGTAATCAACGGGCATGGTTTTTCATTCAATCTGGACACCATATTTACTATGTGGTTTGCAATGGCTGTTGTACTTATTTTTGCATTCATAGCGACAAGAAATCTCTCAATAATTCCGGGTAAACTTCAGGCAATATCGGAAAGCATGATGCAATTTTTCTGGGGAGTTCTGGATACTATGATACCGTCTGATAACAGAAAACATGTTCCGCTGGTTGCGTCACTGTTTTTATTTATATTAATAGCAAACCTTATGGGACAATTGCCTTTAAGAATTATACATTTAAAAAGCGGGGAATTGGCTTCTCCGACAAACGATTTGAACCTGACGGCCGCAATGGCGATTATTGTTTTAATCTATTATGTCGGCATGGGTTTGAAGAAAAAAGGATTTAAATTTTTCCTGCACGAATTCAGTTTTACAGGGATAATAATGGGGCTTGTGGAACTTTTGGAAATGATTACAAGACCTTTAAGCCTTGCAATCCGACTTTTTGCGAACATTTTTGCGGGAGAAATTCTTGTAACGGTAGCACTGGGAGTATTTGCATATTTACTGCCGCTGCCGATTA
>CALUQQ010000021.1 GCA_944322955.1 Candidatus Gastranaerophilales bacterium | reverse complement strand
GCATCCTGAACTTTACAAATCCTACCAAAATTTTTGTCATGCTGAACTTGTTTCAGCTTCTCATTAACTTTTTGGGATCCTTCGGCTAACACATCACCATGACAAGACAAGCTCCGCCAATATTTAGTGTGTTGTCGTGCCTCTGGCACCTCAGGTTGACATGACAAGTTCCACCAATGTATAGTATGTTGTCGTGCCTTTGGCACATCACCCTGACATGGCAAGCTCCACCAATATTTAGTGTGTTGGCGTGCCTCTGGCACCTCAGGTTGACATATAAGCTGTAGGCCGGGTTTTCTAACCCGGCTGTTCCTTCTTAGTGCCTTAGTATCATAGTATCTTAGTAACTTCTCCCAAACAGCACCCCCAAAACTCCCTCTACGAACGGTTAAAAGGGTCGCCCCCCCCCGATGTTCTTGTAATTTGAAACTTTTTTCATGCTTCTACCTCCTTGATAAATTATATACAACAACTTAATCTACGTCAACAGGTTCACGCAGAATTTTTTCAATTGCTTCACGAGCAGTAAACACAAGACTTTCCGGTATATTATCAATAATAGTAAACTGTCTTAAAACATCGACCGTACGTTTAAAGGCCCTGACAATATCACCTTCCCCCATATCGATTTGCTCAGTAATAGTTTCCCACTCAGCACCTTCAACCCATAATTCAATTAAAGAGCTGAAATACGGATTTATAAACATTGGAGAATCGACCAGATAACGCTTTTGAACTTTATCAATTTTTCTGCGGATGTTTCTTATCAAATTAAGAGTTTTTCTTACAGTTTGAGAAAACGGCAGATAAGGGATATCCATTCTTAAATCTTCTGTTGTAACCGCACAAATCACAGCCGCAAGCTGAGACGGTGACAATCCTTCTAACACATTAGAAAATACAATTTCTGCAATATATAACTCATTTTCAGAGCGAATTTGGGAAGTTGTAACACCTTTTGCAGTCGGAAAATCATCTTTTAAATACCCGAAATCAATCAATACACTTCTGTGAGAAAGAAATTTATTCCAGTAAATATCACGCTGACGCTCCATTTCTTTTTGCAAGCGTGCCTGACGAAGCTCAATACGACCGAGTACTTCCAAATTTTTAGCATGCTTTTTGTAACGGTTGCAGGTATCACAAGGATAAGAATGCAATTGTTCCAAAAGTAAACGGTTGCTGTCACGAAATGCAATTACCTCATCGGATAACGCCCTTTTCTTTGATTGCTCCTGCTTACAGATTTTTTTATAGGTAAGTCTGTTCTGAACATATAAATGACGCATTTTGTCGTATTTCAAAAATTCATCATCCGAAATTTTGTGCATGCACACAAAATTTCGCTCTTTTTTTTCTTTTTCATTTATATCGTACTGTTTCAATAGAGGCTGCATTCTGGAACCAGCAGAATAGTAGCCGAAACTTTTTAAAATCAATTCTTTTGACTCATCAAGAGAAAATCTCTGCAACAAATTCAATACCATAGAATAGCTGGGAGAAAAGCGGCTTTCGAGTGGATTTGCGTCACTCAAAACAAGTTCCGCCACCTCCTCAGGTGATTGAAACGGCGTACCGACAATAGTAACATAACCAATTTCATCCATACCACGTCGGCCGGCACGCCCTGACATTTGCAAAAATTCGCTTGCCGTAAGCATTCTGTGACCGCTGTCCGTTCTTTTGCTTGTAGAACTTATAACAGTTGACCGTGCCGGCATATTAATACCGGCAGCAAGTGTTTCCGTTGAAAAAACGACTTTTATCAAACCTTTTTGAAATAATTTTTCCACCAAATTTTTCCACGCCGGAAGTAAACCGGCATGGTGTGAGGCAACACCTTGCAGCAAATATTCAATATGCTTATTGCCGTACAAATGCGGGTTCTCTGCAATATAATCATCAACAAATTGCCTTATTTGAGCCTGTTCACCCGGTGTAACAAGCCCGAGCGATGCGCATTTTTCCATTTGTTCATCACATTTTTTACGCGAAAATGTAAAATAAATCGCCGGCAGCATATCATTTTGCGCCAAATTTCTTATTACATCTTTTACAGGAGATTTTTGTTTATTTTTTCCGTGTTTACCCCACGCGTGCTTTTCAGGCTTAATTTTTTTATTAAGCTGGCCTGACGGAGTAAATAAGGGAAGCAATTTATACGGCTGGGAACTGTCAAAATAATAAAATCGCAAAGGCACCGGCCTAAAATCAGTATCAACAAGCTCAGTCTTTGAATGAACAGTGTTAATCCAGTTAGTCAACTCATCAGCGTTTGCAACGGTTGCCGAAAGCGCAATCAGCTGTACATTGGTCGGACAATAAATTATACTTTCTTCCCAAACAGTTCCACGCTGCTCATCATTCATATAGTGAACTTCATCAAGCACAACGTACTTAACATCCTGCAAATTATCCGCAACAGCACCGAAATTCGTTCCATAAAGCATGTTACGAAAAACTTCGGTTGTCATAACGACAATTTGACCGCTTCTGTTAATTGAAGTATCGCCTGTCAAAAGCCCTACTTTATCCTGTCCGTATTTTTCGCTGAAATCATAATATTTCTGGTTGGAGAGCGCTTTTAAAGGTGTTGTATAAAAAATTCTTTTCCCTTCATCCAATGCTCTGTGAATAGCATGTTCGGCAATAACTGTTTTTCCGGCACCTGTAGGCGCACAGACAACAACACTTTTGCCTACATCAATAAAATTACAGGCATCTTTTTGGAAATCATCCAGTTCAAAGGGAAATTCATACATATATAACTATCCTTAAAACTATTATTACATAAATTTAAGGCTTTGTAAAATAATTTAAGTTTTGTCAGAATTTCACCGGATAATCGTCTGGAATTTTCCAATTATTAAGCTGAATCAACTTAGTACAAAAAGCACGTTCAGACGTAACATTTTCTCTACATCCGGTTCTACTATTATTTTTCAAATCATCCAAAGTCCCGTCCCAAAAACCCATATAAGGTTCTACACCTTTATTTTTATGAAATTTATAAGAATCATCATTATTGGTAGCAGGATTAAAATAAAAAGTGAAAAATTTAATACCGCAATCAGATTTATCAATATCCGTATAATTATCATCATAATCAAATGTTCTAAAATCATTTGATTCAGGGTAGAAAAACCAGCTTGAACCTCCGATTAAAACAAGACTGCCGTCATTAAAATACACAGCCAATTTCCCGTCCCTGTCTTTTTCGAGTTTTTCGACGCGGGCAGTTTGCACATAAGGAACAAAATATTTATTAAACCACTCCAGCACATTAGTAGTCGGTGTTGCAATAACATTATTTGCATCATCTTTTATTTCATCCTGTTCCAAAGCATCCCACAGTGCAAGCTGACCATTTTCAATTTCAGACATTTTAACTGCGTTATTCATAACAGAATAAAAATTAACAAGCTTTGTTTCAACCACTTTTTTCTTGTAATTTTGAACAAGCGTCGGAATTGTCATGGCTGCCACAATGCCGATTATGGCAAGGGTTATCAAGACTTCAGCCAAAGTAAACGCAGCTTTTTTTGAAGTGAATAAGGTAATAGGGGAATAAGGAAATAAGTGTTTTCTGTGTGCTTCGCTCACATATTTCGCATCCTGAACTTTACAAATCCTACCAAAATTTTTGTCATGCT
>CALUQQ010000020.1 GCA_944322955.1 Candidatus Gastranaerophilales bacterium | reverse complement strand
CGAAGCAACCGAAACCAAACGTGAAAAAGCTCGTTTCGGTATTTTAGACTAGGAAAGGATTAAATAAAATGTTTGCACTAAAAAGACATCTGGTACATATAGTTAAGTACAGAATATTATGGATGGTATTGTCCGCAATCCTGTTGATTCCGGGTATTGTTGCTATGGTTTATTCATCAATGACCTACCCGAACCACGCCCCGATGAAAGTCGGAATTGACTATACAGGCGGCACCATTTTGCAGTACGGTTTAAAGCAAAAAATTACAAATAATGATTTGACTACAACCCGTGCTAATTTAGAAAAAATCGGGGTCGAAAACCCTTATCTGCAAATCTTAAACGTTAATAACACCCAGCAGGAAGAAACCAAAAACAACATTAATTCAATTATTTCAATCAGAACAAAATTCATCGGCGAAAGCTCAGAAGATGTACAAAATATCACAAACGCACTTTCAAGCCAGTTTGAAACACCTGAATTAATTCAGGTAAGTTCAGTCGGACCGACTATGGGTAAAGAATTATTCAAAAATTCATTCATAGCGGTTGCACTGGCATTTTTAGGAATATGCATATATCTTTCTTTGAGATTCAGATTTGATTATGCGGTAGCTGCAATTCTCGGAATTTTGCACGACGTACTTTTTGTTTGCGGCGCGTTTTCAATTCTGGGGCTTTTGTATAACGTTCAAATTGACGGGTTATTCATCACTGCTATTTTGACGGTAATCGGATTTTCAGTCCACGACACAATCGTTGTATTTGACAGAATCAGAGAAAACTTAAGATACTATTCAAAGAAAATGTCATTTGGCGAAATCGTAGATGCGTCAGTAAACCAAACACTTGCAAGAAGTATCAATACATCATTGACAACGTTAATCACGTTGTGTGCACTCTATTTCTTTGGCGGTGTCACAACCAAAGACTTTGTACTTGCAATGATTTTGGGTATTGCTATCGGAACATATTCAAGTATATTCTTCTGCAGTATGCTGATTGACTTCTGGAACGATAAGAAAAACGGCCCAAAACCGGTTAAAGAAACCGCTGCCGCATAAAAAATACTAAAAAAAGGGGCGATCCGCCCCTTTTTAATGCTTGACAAAATCTAAAAAATAAGATTTAATAAAAGAAACAGGAGGATAAGTTCATGAAAACAGTCACTACAAAAGCGGTTCAGATAGCCACCCCCCCCCGAAATTGACTTGGGGCTTAGGTTTTAAGGATTTTATTAAAAAATGTCATCCTGAGGCGATAGAGGCACGGCAACACACCAGACATTGGTGGGACTTGTCTTGTCATCCTGAGGCGATAGCCGAAGGATCTCAAGAAAATCAACCCCGCCCCAGAATTTCTAAGTTCGCAAAGCTCACTAAGAAATTCAACCCCCGCCCTCAATGGATGGGGATAAGGCCCGTGAATGAAGCTCACAGAAGCCACACCCCTCACTCCACTCCCTTTACTCACGCTATTCACTCTAAAAAACTCTTAGTGCCTTACTGCCTTAGTAACTTAGTATCTTTTAAGAAAGCCGCCTTTACTTTGGCTGAAGTCTTGATAACCCTTACCATAATCGGCATTGTGGCAGCTATGACAATACCGACGTTGATTGCCGACCAACAAAATAAAGCTTTGCAAGCACAATTAAAAAAAGCTTATTCAGAAATAAATCAGGCATTGAAATTATATCAGGCGGAAAACGGTATTCCGTTAACATCAAACAATATAGGCATAAAAGAATTAAAAGAAAATATCATGCCCTACTTCAAAGTCGCAATAGACTGCGGTTTCGGAATAAATGAAGAAGATGCATGTGTAAAAAATTACGATAACGGCGAGGGAACAAGCTCCGACGATTATAAAACTCTAACCGGGAACGAAATTGATCTATACAAATTTGATGACGGTCAATTTGTTCTGAACGACGGTACCCTAATACTTATTGAAAACGGAGCTCCTCCTACAGATCTCCGTCCTATATATATTTCTTGTGACGTAAACGGTCTTGCAAATAAACCAAACCGCTTAGGCAAAGATTTATTTATGTTCCAAATAAATGACAAAGGCATTCTCTTGCCGATGGGAGCCGAAGGCACGGATTATTACGACGAAAATGATGCCTGGTGTTCTTCAAGTTCAACCGAGAATTTAAACGGCGCAGGCTGCACTTACAAAGCCCTTTACGATAAAGATTATTTTAAAAACCTGCCTAAATAAATTTATGTAAATTTTCCACCGGATAAATGAACAATTTTTTCAAAAAATCGTTATAATTTATATTAGAAATATTCAAATTTTGGTTAGTTTATTACGAAAAAGGAGAAAAAATTATGACAGAAGAACAAAGATGTGAAACACAAAAATGCGATTGCATTTGCATGTCAAAGGGGTTCAGAAAATTCTTAATCGTAACCTGCGGTTCATTTATTGGTGTATTTTTTGCATTGAGCTTATTCCACGCCGTTAACAAACCGCCGATGCCCGGTATGTATCCGCCTCCTCCGTATTATCATGAATGCAGATGCGACAGACATCATGGCGATTTCCACAAAAAATTTCCGCCGAAAGCTGATCGCAAAGCTCCTCACAAAGCTGATAAAAAGGATAAATAATAATTTAAAAGGGCGGAAATTCCGCCCTTTATTTTTTACCAATTAGTTCTTACGACAGTCTGTTTACCATTTCGGTCATACATTTTATCTTTATACCAAAGTCCCTTAAACTTTCCGTCGGGTTCATACATATATTGCATGTCTTTAGAGGTAAAATATATTGCACTGACGAGTTTTCCACCGGCTTTATACTGTTTTGAATTATACGGAAAATTAGGATAATTTTCAGAAATTACATCTACATATTTTAAGTGTCCGTATGGGTCATAATAAAAAACATTATGAGGGTTATCTTTATATTGAAGTGCATATATTATTAATATATTACCTTTATAATAAAAAGAACAAATGTTGGCGTCCTTGGTTTCTTTCACATTATCGCGTGCAAGCATGTAATGCTCTTTATGGTTTTCGTCCTTTTTAAACGGCTTAAATTCTTCTTTGAATTCATCTTTTGTATAATTATTAACACTGTTTTCGCCGAAAAGAATATCACGATAATACTCAATTGTGGAATCACGCTGAATTTGGGTCATATCAACCCAGTCAAAACGCGCTTCGCCTGTCAGGGTAATACCTTCAGCATTCACACTCAAACCAAAAACCAATAATGCTAATAATAAAAATAATTTTTTCATAACAAAGATTTTAGCAAAAGTTTTTACGTTTTGCAAGGAAGACAAAACAATACCATAAGAGATTTTCTTGACAAAAGCAATTATGTTTTTAAAACGCTAAGACAATAAGGAACTTTCATCTGCCTAAGCCGGTTTTTACAAAACAGATTTTATTAAAATGCTTAACGTCCTAAGGACTTAACGACGTACTTTTCCCATTTGTTTGATTTAGCTTGGGTTTCAGGCAACATAGCAAAACCCGCGCCAACTGATATATACATTTTATGCCTTGACAAGCAAATTCAGATATAATCAAGCTTTCAGCCTTTCAAAAAATATTGTAACAAAAATTTAACAAATTCAAAAAAAAGAGCTTAAAATTTCTTGACTAAATATATTGATGTAATATGATGAAGTAACATGAAAAAGTAAAGTGGGGGCGATTTGTGCCT
>CALUQQ010000019.1 GCA_944322955.1 Candidatus Gastranaerophilales bacterium | reverse complement strand
ATGTCGGAATTGTCATCGCAGCCACAACACCGATTATACCGAGTGTTATCAAAACCTCAGCCAGAGTGAAGGCAGCTTTTTTAGAGCGAGTATAGTAAGGGTTGTGTTTACTGTGAGCTTCGCACACAGTTTTATTATTAATTATCTCTTTAATTAAACTATAATTCTTCATAACAGAATTATAGTTTAATTTAATGCATTTGTCAAACTCTCCAATTATATCAACAAAACCCCCGAAACCCGCGCCACGAGCGGTTAAAAGGGTCGCCCCCCCCCGAGATTTTTGAACTTATCATTTACCATATTTTTTCTCCTTTTAATGGTATTATTATAGCAAATTATTTTTATTTTGGCAACAATCTTTATTTCAGTTCAAAATCATTCACAAGCAATACCTGAATTTCACCGGGCATAAGATTTAATTTAAACTTATCTTTTTCATTTACCGGTGTTGTATCCATCTGAATAGGAATTAACAAATACGAATCATTATAGTGCGGGACTTTTACAACAGCTTCATTATATCCTCTGAAATTAATATTTCCGAACACTAAAATTGTTGTTTTATTATAAGAAAGAGCGTATGCAAAGACTTCGGGATTATTAGATTTCAACTCAATAAAATTTCCGTTTGCAATTATGGGTGCAATAAACTGTCTAAATCTATTAGCCGTAACAAAATCATTTTTCAGGTTATTATCTTTTCCACCCGGCTGACGGGAGAAGTTAAAGATATCAAGCTTACCTCTATGAACAAAATAATATTCATCATCGGTAAAAGTTTTATCGGCCTTTTTATTAGCCCACAAATAAATATAATTATCGCCGGAAGGGAAACCGTCAACGTAATATGGATTAAGCGGCAAAGTGGAATTAAGCCACAAAATCATATCACTGTACAAACCACCGTTAATAAGAACAGGGCTCAATTCATCATGAGTTGTAAAACTGCCTATAACGGATTTAGGTTCTGAGAATTTATCTTTTAAAGATCTGGTAAATTTAATATGATTCATTAATTCAGAGGCGGAGCGCCAGTCTTTCATCATAAAGTAACTGCCGTAAAAACCGTCAAAGCCGGCTTCCAGAAGCTTGTCGTAAGAAGTAAAGACCGCATTTTCACAAACCGGTTCCGTCCAAGAATCAGATGCCTCAGCAAGCCACAAGAACTGGGGATCTTTTTTCCTTGAATAACTTATAAGCTCACGCCAGAACTTTTCGGGCTTGCAAGACGCAACATCCGCCCTAATTCCGTCAGCTCCGAGTTGAATTACATAATCTACAAACCCTTTATACAGATTAAAAACATCCATATTAATATTCCCGGCAGACCCTGCATTCAAAAGCCTGACATCTGTCCAGTCAGAAGGGATTACAGGCTGGCCGGAAGAATCTTTTACAAACAATTCAGGTCGCTTGAGATAAAGGTCATACGAACCGCATGCCGGCAGATCAATTATAACCCTGATTTTTCTTTTATGTGCTTCATTAATAAATTTCAGTGCCTGTTCTTCCAAAGACAAAGCAGTTCTGTTACTTTTAAGCTGCGGATTCAACTCATTAAAACTTGCAGCAGCATATAAAGAACCGGCAGTTCCGAGAGCTTTGGTTTTTCCGACAGCCATAACAGGCATTACATGGAGAGTATTAATGCCGGCACTTTGAAGTTCATCCAATCTGCTTATTGCATTAAGGAAATTTCCGCTTTCTTCTCCTTCAGACAACTCTATAATGCCGTCCTTATTAACATCCTGAGCACCAAATGTTCTCAAATTTATCTCATAAATAATTGCGTTATTTGACAAAAACAAAGATCTCAAATCATTTACCCAAACATCCGCAGCAAAGGCAGATGATGCAGTTAAAAATAATGTTAATAAAACGGTCAAATATCTCATATAAAAATTCCCCTTCTTGAATACATATTAACAGACAGCAGAATTTTTTGCAAATAATTAGAAATATTTATAGTATAATGTAAATATCAAAAGGAGCAATATAAATGAAGAAATTTTTTGTTTCTCTTGGTCTGATACTAATATTAAGCTTTATTTTTACAGTTTTAAAATACGGTTTTAATTCGATTTTCACCCGTACAAATTCCCAAAACGAAGTTGTTTTCTGGACACTTCAGATGAGTGATTTTTCGTCTTACATAACAGGCGTAATAAAAGATTTTGAGAAAGAAAACCCCGATATAAAAATCAAATGGATAGATGTACCGTTTTCGGAAGGTGAAAAACGTACGCTTGCATCTGTTCTTAGCGATAACCCGCCGGATTTAATCAATCTTAATCCGGATTTTTCAGCCATTCTTGCACAAAAAGGCGCTCTATACGAAATTGATAAAAATTCAACGGAACAATTTGTTCCGCAGATAATTGACTCTTTAAAATATAACGAAAAACTCTATTCAATACCCTGGTATGCCACATCAGCAGTGACAATTTATAATAGGGATTTATTTAATAAGGCAGAATTAAAAGTTCCTGAAACATATACTCAAATGGGGAATATCGCACCCCAAATGAAAGACAAAACAAATTCATATATCTGGCTCCCGAATATTTCGGAAAACGACACAATGCTTAGAATTTTAAACAAATACGGCGTGACTTCCGCAGAAAATATAAACTCTCCAAAATCAGCAGAAGTTTTTGACTTTTTTAAAAATTTATATCAAAACGATTTAATACCTAAAGAATCAATTACCCAGACTCACAGAGAAGCTCTGGAAAAATATATGTCAGGAAATATTGCAATGTTTCAGGCAGGAGCAAATTTTTTGAATATGATTAAAGAAAATGCACCATCAACATACCAAAATACCGATGTTGCCACGCAAATTACAGGGGATATCGGCCAGTATGACTTTTCTTTAATGAATTTTGTCATACCTTTGCGTTCCAAAAATCAAAAACAAGCTCTGAAATTCGCACTTTTTATCACCAATGAAAAAAATCAGCTTGAACTCGCAAAACTCACCAACGTTATTGCTGTTAATAAAAACTCTCTTAAAGACGACTTTTATACAAATTATACGCCTGATGATTTAATGTCAAAAGCACGTGTAATCAGTGCAAAACAACTTTCTAACGTACAGCCTGCACTAAAATCGGACAGAGATCAAAAAGAAATTAATACCCTGATTAATTCAGCAGTACAAGAAGTTTTACTAAACAAATCAACCACACAGGACATCTTAAACAAAGTATCCGAAAGCTGGAAACAGCTTAACACCGGCAGCAGAACCCGCCAAACGGCGGCATCATCATAGGATACATCATAGGAGATGCCCATGCGGAATACCCGAAAGGCCCGCATACAGAAGGCATCATAAACATAGATGTTGCAAGGGCGGTACCTGTCATGCCAATTGATGTTGCCCAAGGATTATTTCCGGTAAATGTATTCATCACGGTATTCATGGTTGAGCCGAGATAACTGTGAGTTGTCCTATCAATGGCATTGCCTAAAAGTGCATTGCCGACTCCCATAGCAGTATTACCAATACCATAAGACAAAGCCTGCCCGACATTTGCACCGTTATTCCTGGCCTCCAGATAATTTACAATACCGTTTAAACCTGCAAGCCCAGCCTGCAAACCTGTAACAGTATTTGTAAAACCCGGATTGTATCCGCATAAGTATGTCATAATTACCTCGTTTATATATATAAACACATTTACAAACCTAAAAATTGCCATGATTTTTAATGATATTAAGTTTTGTAACAGACAAATACCAAAATATTAAAGATTAATACCCTGCCTGCCGATAAAACAAATATAAGGAAAAAAGGGATAATCTGATGAGTCTTAACGCAGTTAATTTCACTCAAAACTACAAAACCGGAATTGACACTTCAATACTAAAAGAAGTGTCAGCCGAAATACTCAAACGGGCACAGGCAAAGGCAATGAATGTTCAAACCGGTGCCTTCAAATCATCAGATATAGGGTTGGACTTATATCAGGGCAAAATAGATACTCAAACCGCCCGTCAAATTGCTTTGAATAATTCCGGTCTACAAATCAAACTCAATCAAGAGGTTATGAATTCAATTCAATTTTTGAACACTCAGGCAGCACAGCAGGTTCAAAAAAATGTTGAAGGGAAAATCGCATTTTCAGTTTATGAAGGGGCGGATGTACAAAAAGCTGCAGAAACTCCGAAATTCAACTCAATAGTAAGTTTCGGGACTACAAAAGACAAAAAAGGTTCAAATCCGTTTTATCACGGAGAACTTTTGGCTAACGGACATAAAAAAGAAACAAAACACGAAGATATCAATATTTTTGGTTAATAAAAATCTTCGTCTTCAGTATTTTCGTCAGCCTTAACTTTTAAAGATTCCTCAATTTTTTTATTTTTGATATCCTCTTTGGTCTTTCCTTTGAGGGTAATCTTCTTTTTCTTGGCATTAATAACATCCGCAACATTCATCATGGCAAGTGAATTCAAAGTAGCACGCAAGACAGCGCTTTGATCCATATATTTATTTTGTTCCTGAGCCTCATCCTCTTCACGTTTTTGCTGGGCAAAATATTCACCGCCCTGCCCCATTTTATCATCCTGAGTTCTGGCCGCAGTGCCGGATATGTCGCCGCTTTTAAAATTAAACGCGCCGCCGATTCCGAAAAATCCTGCAGATCTGTTATCGACCATAAATTTATACCCTTTGTGTTTATTAGATTATAACTAACCTGATGTAATTTTAACTCCACTAA
>CALUQQ010000018.1 GCA_944322955.1 Candidatus Gastranaerophilales bacterium | reverse complement strand
GAAGGTACCGGAATTCAAAAAATCAATGCGATTGTACCTCTCGGCGAAATGTTCGGTTATGCAACGGATATTCGTTCAAAAACTCAAGGCCGCGGTACTTTCTCAATGGAATTCAAATGCTACGAGCAGGTTCCTGCAAATATCGAAAAAGAAATTATCGAAAAGTCAGGCGCTGCAAAAGCATAATGAATTTGATTATTATAAAAAAAGGAGTTCCTCAAATGGGAGCTTCTTTTTTTTGAGATCCTGAGGCGATAGCCTCAGGATGACCTGTAGACTTCAATGATTTTGCGATTGTGACGCTCCCGCAATGGTTTTTTAAACAAAATTATTAAAACCTAAGTCCTGAACCAATTTTGAAGAGGGTGGCTATCTGAACTGCTTTTGTAGTATTTGTTTTTATAATGTCAAGTCGAAAAATAAAAATAATTTTGCAGCTGATTGTTCCGAAATATCTGCCATGATTAATCGGTACAACTAATATGTTCTAGAATTTAGTACATACCTATAATATTTCTGACCTCTTTTAAAACTTTTTGAGCTTCAATACGTGTTTTTTCCGAGCCTTTGCGGATAATTTCTCTTACTTCATCCGGATGTGCCTCAAAATATTTCCGTCGTTCACGTATATCATGTAATCGTGCATTTACAATTTGTGCCAATTGTCTTTTGCAATCAGCACAACCTCGAGCGCCTTTTTCGCATTCGCATTTTACGGTGTTAACTTGTTCCGAATCACCGAAAATCTGCCAGTATTTAAATGCTACTTCACATTGATCAGGATGCCCTAAGTCATCACGGCGCAATCGGCTTCTGTCAGTAATTGCAGTCATAATTTTTTTAGCTGTGGTTTCTTCTGTGTCTGAAATTTTTATATCGTTGTTATAAGATTTACTCATTTTGTTACCGTCAAGTCCGCATATTAACGAGCAGTTGTTCAATAAGGGCTGTGGTTCATTGAAAAAGTCAGTTTTATAAATATTATTAAATCTTCTGACTATGTCGCGAGTAATTTCAATATGTGCAATTTGGTCAACTCCAACCGGAATTAACGGTGAATTTAGCATCATAATATCTGCACTCATTAAAACCGGATATCCCATAAGCCCGTAGCTTATCTGTGAATTTGAGCCGTCTTTGGTGCGTAAGATTTTTGCCATATCCTTCAGTGTCGGATCTCGTTCAACCCAGTTTTGAGGGGTTACCATACTTAAATATATATGCAATTCAGCAATCTCAGGAACTAATGACTGTGCATATATTGTAGATTTCTCGGGATCAATTCCTGAGGCCAGCCAATCAATTACAACATCAATTACATCCTGACGCAAGTTTTCGGTGTTGTCATATTTAGTCGTTAATGCGTGCCAGTCAGCTACAAAAAAATAACATTCATATTCATTTTGCAGTTTAACCCAGTTTTGTATAACGCCCAAATAGTGCCCGAGATGTAACCTTCCGGTTGATCTCATTCCTGATACGATTTTTTGCATTTAATACCAACCTTTCCGAATTTTATTATAACATAAAAAACACCGTCAAAGCGGTGTTTTTTTTTATAATATTTTAAGTGTTCTTAAGGTTTTGGTACTGTAGGTTTTTTGAATAACTGCTTAGAAAATTCAGTTATTTTATTCCAGCCTTTTATAAAAAATTCCTTAACTGTTTGCAAAATATTTTGAGCTGAAGTCGTAATTTTTTTGAAAATTTTAGGAGCTTTTTCCGTGATTGTATTTTTAACCGTGCTAAATTTTTCGGTAGCTTTTGTGATGATATTTTGGGTAAACTCGCCAAGTTTTGTATTTTTTAAGTTACTGAGTACTTGGCCGATATTTTTACGGTAAATAATACCTGCAGCAACGGCTCCTGCAGCTAATAAACCGCCTGTCACACCTAAAATAATCTTTTTAGTCTTAGAATCATCTTTAACAGGCACTCCGCAATTGTCTGCAATCTGTTTTAATTGTGCTTTGTTTACTACAGTTGCGCCCATATTGCCGTTTGTAACTGCAATAGAATATCTGTCTTTACCTATTTTTTTTACATCATAACCCGGAATTGCAACTATTGACATATTTGTCCTTTCAATATTCTGTTTACATTACAATTAAGACTCGTAAATATTTTTTTTGCTAAAAAAATACGATTTTGTTACATATATTAACAAAGGAGTACCTTTACGGGTACTCCTTTATCTTATAACGGATAGGACTTATGAACAACCTGAATATCCGCATTTCAGACAGATAAAACATCCTTCTGCCATTTGAATTTCATTACCGCATTCAGGACATTTAACTGTTTTAATTTCGCCTGTTGGTTCTTCAGAAATAGTTTCAGCGATTTCCTCGACTTTTTCTTCAATGTTTTCTTCGGATTTTTTCTTATCATCCAAATTCATAGGCTGGAATTGGCGGGAGTTGTTTCTGTAAACCGTAATGCCTTTGAGATTATTTTTATATGCCAGAATATATGCTTCTTCAATATCTTTTCTTGTTGCATGTTCTTCAAAGTTTACTGTTTTAGAAACAGCGTTATCGGTATGTAATTGGAATGCTGCCTGCATTTTAACGTGCCAGTAAGGTGAAACATCGTGCGCAGTTACAAATATATGCTTAATCTCATCGGCAATTCCGTCAATATGTGCAATTGAACCGTTTTTGGCAATTTTTTTCATCAAATCTTCACTGTATAATCCGTGAGAGATCATATAATCTTTGAAAATCGGGTTAATTTCAAGCATTTCGGTACCATCCATAATCAACCTTGAAAATACAAGTCCGAATAATGGTTCAACACCGCCAGATGCACCGGCTATCATTGAAATTGTACCTGTCGGAGCAATACAAGTTGTTGTTGCATTGCGGATGCCGTATTGTTTAATCAACTCATCCAATTCTTTCCATTGGTCATCGGAAATCTTTCCGGCGGATTTACCTTTATATTTGTTATAAAGATAATAATCACTGTCGTAAACACTTCCTTTAAAGTTATTAAATCTGCCGCGTTCTTTTGAAAGTTCAATTGATTCACATTTTGATTCGTAATCAATAAATTCCATAATCTGTCCTGCGAGTTTGGTGCCTTCATCTGACGCATAAGATATACCCATTTTCATAAGCATATCAGCCCAACCCATAACACCAAGTCCGATTTTTCTGTTATTTTGAACCATTTCAGAGATTTGGGGAAGAGGATAATTATTAACCGCAATTACATTATCCAAAAATCTTATTGCTGTTCTTGTGGTTGCGGCCAGTAAATCCCAATCAATCTCACCTCCTGCGGATGTTTCTTTAACCATTCTGCCAAGATTAATAGAACCTAAGTTACAAGCTTCATAAGCTAGCAAAGGAACTTCTCCGCAAGGATTTGTTGATTCAATTTCGCCGATTAAAGGTGTGGGGTTATCGGAATTCATTTTGTCAATAAATACAATACCTGGTTCTCCGTTTCTCCAGGCTCCGTCAACAATCATATCAAACACTTTTTTAGCGCTTAATTTGCCTGCAACTTGATTATTTTGCGGATTGATTAAGTCATAATCAGTGCCGTTGAGGTATGCTTCCATAAATTTATCGGTTACAGCAACTGAAATGTTAAAGTTGTTTAATTTGTTATTATCAGATTTACATTCAATAAAATCCAAAATATCCGGGTGATCAACTCTTAAGATCCCCATATTTGCACCGCGTCGTGTACCGCCCTGTTTAACGGCTTCGGTTGCGGCGTTAAATACTTCCATAAAAGATACCGGACCTGATGAAACACCCATTGTGGATCTTACAACACTGTTTTTAGGCCTTAATCTTGAGAATGAAAAACCTGTACCGCCGCCTGATTTATGAATTAAGGCAGTATTTTTAACGGTTTCAAAAATACCTTCCAGAGAATCTTCAACCGGCAGTACAAAACAAGCTGCCAATTGCCCGAGTTCTCTGCCTGCATTCATCAAGGTCGGTGAATTAGGCATAAAATAAAGATTTGTAATAGTTTTATAAAATCTTTCGGTAAGTTTATCAACATCTGATTGAGTTGCGCCGAATTTAAAATCGCCTTCTGCAATGGCTCTTGAAACACGTCTGAACATATCAGCCGGTTTTTCGGTACAATTGCCGTCTTTGTCGCGTTTAAGATATCTTTTTTCAAGAACTTTTACTGCGTTTTCGGATAAACATACATCGTCAATACATGTAGAATCTGACACATTAACCTCCATAGTCTGTTAAAAATAATTCTATCCCAGCATGCTTTAGAGCATGATTATTTTATAATTTTACATCAGTTTTAATTTACGCGCAACAGCATGCCAAAACTGTAACACTATTTAATTTTTTAATTATATTTTTATATAAAAATATCGGTTAGTCATTAATTTTTTTAAATTAAAATTTCCTCTTTTGTATGTTTATAATATAATATAGTCAGAGGAAATTTCTTTGAAACATTCAAAACTTACAGCCTTAATATTTATAGCACTTATACTTGGCGTTATCGTCGGATATTTTGCCCCTGATTTTGCGGTAAAAATGCGTCCGTTTGCGATGATATTTTTGCGAATGGTAAAAATGATTATCGCGCCTTTGTTATTTGCGACGCTTGTTGTCGGGATTGCAGGTCACGGCGATATAAAAAGTCTTGGCAAAATCGGTTTGAAAACGATTGTATATTTTGAAATTGTAACAACTTTGGCGCTTGTACTCGGTTTAACTATGGCAAATATTTTCAGGCCGGGTATGGGATTTGTTTCTGATAACGCTGCTGCTAACCCCGCACTTTTAAGTGAAGCGGGCTTAATGGCAGTTTCTAACGCGCACACCTCAATTTCCGACATGATAATGAATATATTCCCGACAAGTATTGTTCAGGCGATGTCTGACGGAAATTTATTGCAAATTGTTGTTTTTTCAATTTTCTTTGCGATTGCAATGTGTACTGTCGGAAAAGCAGCAAAACCCGTGATGGACATTTTAAATTCTGTTTCGCAAATTATGTTTAAATTTACGGAATACGTTATGTATTTTGCACCTTTGGGAATTTTTGGCGCTATTGCCTCTACGGTCGGAGCTAACGGGCTTTCAATTCTTAAAAATTATGCGAAAGTAATATTTTCATTGTATACGGCACTTGCGGTATTTGTGTTGGTGGTTTTATTTATTGCTTGCAAATACGCAAGAATTTCATTCAGAAACCTTATAAAAGCTATACAGGAACCTGCTTTATTAGCTTTTACAACTGCAAGTTCGGAAGCTGCTTTCCCGAAAGCAATTGAAATTATGGAAAAATTCGGAGTGCCAAAAAATATTGTAGGTTTTGTAATGCCTACAGGCTATACATTTAACCTTGACGGCAGCACGCTTTACCTCGCTATGGCTGTATTGTTTTCATCACAAATCGTAGGAATTCATCTTGACTTGAATCAGCAGGTTATTATGATGCTTGCTTTGATGCTTACAAGCAAAGGTATTGCCGGTGTCCCGAGAGTTTCTTTAATTGTTCTGGCGGGAACTCTTGCAAGTTTTAATATCCCGCTTTTAGGCGTGGCAATACTTTTGGGCATTGATCAAATTCTTGATATGGGCAGAACAACTGTTAACTTGATCGGCAATTGTGTCGCTACAGTTGTCATTGCACGCTGGGAGAATGCATTTGATTACGGAAAAATGAAGGAATTTATTGACGAAACAGATCATGATAAACTTGAATGGGATTTTTCTGGTATAAAAAATATTTATGAAAAAGTTACGAATAGAGGAATAGAATGAGCGAACAGACAAAAACGGATTACAAAAACACCCTTAATTTGCCTCAAACAACTTTGGAAATGAGAGCAAATGCAACAGTAAAAGAACTTCAAACCCAAAAATTTTGGGAAGATCAAAATGTTTATGAAAAAAATATTAAACAGCGTGAGAAAACAAACAGTTTTGTGCTCCATGACGGTCCGCCATATTTAAGTTCTGAAAAAATTCACGTCGGAACGGCTTTGAATAAAATTTTAAAAGACATTTTGATTAAATATAAATCACAAAAAGGCTTTTATGCGCCTTATGTGCCGGGTTATGACGGACACGGACTTCCGATTGAAAACGCAGTTGTAAAAAATATAAAAGGGGGCAGAAGCGCACTCACTCCTCTTGAATTACGTGCAAAATGCCGAGAATTTGCTCATAAAAATTTAAAAGGTCAGGAATTCGAATTTAAACGTCTAGGCGTCTGGGGAGATTGGGAACATCCTTATTTGACTATTAATCCCGATTTTGAAGCTGAACAAGTCCGAGTTTTCGGTGAAATGTACAAAAAAGGATATATTGAAAAAGGTTTGAAGCCGGTTTATTGGTGTGCATCCTGTGAAACGGCGCTTGCAGAAGCTGAAGTTGAATACGCTGATCACACCTCAACTTCAATTTATGTAAGATTCAAATTTGATGATGAGTCAACCGAAAAAATTCAAAAAGAGATTCTCAAACAGGTTAAAAATGACAAAGATATTTATGCCGTAATCTGGACAACAACCCCGTGGACAATTCCCTCAAATATGGCGATTTCAATGCACCCGAAATTTGAATACACATTTTTTGAATATAAAGGCGTCATCTATGTTGCCGCGCAGGGACTTTTAGGGGCATTTTTAGCTGATGTAGGCTGGGAAGAAAAAGATATCAATGTAATCGCATCCTGCACAGGCGCGGATTTGGAACTTTTAAACACAAAACATCCGCTTGTTGACAGAAAATCTCCTATAATTCTGGGTGAACACGTAACTCTTGATGCAGGTACCGGTTCTGTTCACACTGCTCCCGGACATGGTCTTGAGGACTATGAAGTCGGTCTTAAATACGGAATTGAGGTATTTTCGCCGTTGGATTCAAAAGGTGTTTGGACGGATAAAGTTTTGGATAAAGATTTGGTAGGGGTTCCTTATTATAAAGGCAACTCAATTGTAATCGAAAAACTTGAAAAATGCGGGGCATTGCTTGCAAAACAAGATATCCAGCACAGTTATCCGCACTGCTGGAGATGTAAAAACCCGGTAATCTACCGCGCGACACCGCAGTGGTTTGTAAAAGTTGATAAATTTAGACAGCAGACACTTGAAGAAATCAGGAAAGTCAAATGGATTCCATCAAGCGGAGAAGCAAGAATTTCAAACATGGTGGAAGGCCGCTCGGACTGGTGTATTTCACGTCAAAGATCTTGGGGTGTTCCGATTCCTGTTTTTTATTGCAAAGATTGCGGAGAAGTTATCGTAACCGATGAAACTATTGAAAATGTCGCGAAAATCTTTGAAAAAGAAAGTTCCGACGCATGGGTAAAATACAGTGCAGACGAACTTTTGCCTCAAGGTTTTAAATGTCCGAAATGCGGCAAAACCTATTGTTTTTCAAAAGAAAACGACATCATGGATGTCTGGTTTGATTCAGGTATAACCTGGAGTGCGGTTGTTGAAAAACGTTCGGATGAACTCGGCCATATACCGGTTGATATGTATCTTGAAGGCTCCGACCAGCACAGAGGCTGGTTCCAGTCATCACTTTTGACATCTGTTGCAACTCAAGGCAAAGCACCTTATAAATCTGTCCTTACGCATGGTTTTGTGTTCGGGGAAGACGGTAGAAAAATGTCAAAATCTTTGGGCAATTATATTAGACCTGATGATATTATAAAAACATACGGAGCAGATGTTTTACGACTCTGGGTAGCGTCGGTCGATTACAGAAACGATACCAAAATCGGCGACAATATTATCAAACAGCTTGTTGAAATTTTCAAAAAAACAAGAAATACATCAAGATTTTTACTTGGCAATCTGTTTGATTTTGACCCTCAAAAAGATTACGTTCAATATGATGAACTTAAATCACTTGATAAATTTGCGCTTTATAAGTTAAATCAATTAATTGAACAGGTTACGGAAGCTTTTGAAAATTATGAATTCTACAAATATTTTCAGTGCCTCCAAAACTTTGCGGCAGTTGACTTGAGCGCATTTTATCTTGATATTGTAAAAGACAGATTATATACCGCAGGTAAAAAATCAATTTCAAGACGCGCATGTCAGACGGTTTTGTATGAGATTTCGCAAACCCTTGTCAGACTGCTTGTTCCTGTAATGCCGCATCAGGCCGAAGATATCTGGCAAAATGTTCCACAACCGCAAAGAGGCGGTCTGGAAAGTATTTTGCTTTCAAATTGGCCTAAAGTAAACGAAAAATGGAATGATGCTCAATTGGAAGAAGATTTTATGAAAATCTTGAAGGCACGTGAAGTCGTAACCCGTGCAATTGAACCTTTAAGATCTGATAAAAAAGTCGGAAGCTCGCTTGAAGTCGCGGTTTACGTAAAATCGGCAGACAATACTGTTTTAAAAGCAAATGCAGATGAACTTGCAAATATATTTATCACATCGCAAGCGTATGCAACGGACGAAAAGCCGTCAGAGGTATTAAATGAATATGCTGAAGATGATTACACAGTTTGGGTTACAAAGGCTGAAGGCGAAAAATGTGAACGCTGCTGGAAATACAGAAAACTCGACGAAAACGGTATCTGCGAAGAATGCCGTCAGGCAATAGCATAATCTGTAACTAAAATCGCTTGATAGGCTAACGGTCGGCTTTACTAAGCCGACCGTCCCTTTTAGGTTGTTAATGGGATTATTAACATTTCAATCAATTATATATAAAAGTTTTATGTAACATTTTGTAAATACAAAAAATAAATATCCTAAAGTTTTTGTGCCAAGACACCGTAAACATAAGTACTAAGTATTTAGAAAGGAACATTTTTTATGGGAATGGCAGCAGGACAAGCGCGATTGCTCAGCATTACCGCAAGACTAAGCGATAACGAAGCCAGCGGACAGGCTCTTTCGTATTCTAAACAACGTCTTGCGGATGAAACAGAGCAGTTGAATACAGCTTATAATGCTGCTCTTTCTGCTACCAAATTAACCGTTTTGACTGGGTTTAACGGTTCTATTGCAAATTATTCGGATATCTCTTACAACTTGATGACAGGATTTGAAACAGTTGCTTGCGGCAAGCAATATATCATAACGGATACTAAAGGCAAAATTCTTGTTACAAATGAGCAGGCAAAGGCTTTTGAAGCCGGTAACGGTGATTTTAATATATTCCTTGCAGAATTGGGCTACTGTCAATCTGATATCGGCAATCTTACTGATGAAGAAGCACAAACTAAAATTCATGAGGCTTGGGATAAATATTTCACCTCTGTTGGTATTACTTTTGCTGACGAGGAACATGAAAACCGTAATCCGGAGATTGAATACGGATATACTTCATTCCTACCGCAGGTTGTTGGTACAGGTACATTGTTTGACGGCTATGCATTTTACACATTGAATGGCAAGCATAAAGCTATTAGTTATGAAGGTGTCACTGAAGAACAACGCGAGTTTTATGATTATGCGGTTGCAATAACAAGCCATTATGATAATAAAAATACAAAATATACCTCTGTAGTTTCTGGGGAAAGTAAATTTTTAAAAACTGCTGATCAAGTTGACGCAGGTTATATTGATTATTTAAGAAATATATTTAACAAGATGGCCTCTGACGGATATTATACCGAAGAAAATGAAAATGATACTATCAAAAAAAATGATTGGTTTGAACAGCAGCTTAAGGAAGGTAAACTCCTTTTGGAATATTTTTCTGCCACTGACAGAGCGTTTGTTTCAACTTCTATAAGCGATGATGAAGCAATTCAGGAAGTCGAAGATGAACGCGAAATCGCAAGAGTTGAAGCCAAATATAATCAGGATATTGCTGCTCTTGAGAAAAAAGATACTATTATCGACCTTGAATTGAAAAAGTTAGACACTGAACACAATGCTCTCCAAACTGAATATGAATCAGTTAAAAACGTAATAGATAAAAACGTTGAAAAATCTTTCAGTATGTTTAGTTAGTGTGTCAATCAGGAGCATCTGTTGATAGTTTTTAATTTTGTCTCTTTTAATTTAAAAAATATTATATTTAGATGTGATTGTACTATAAAAAAGTTGCCTTAAATTATAAAATCTGATATAATATTTAAAAAAGGAGCAAAAGCGATGAGAAACAATAAGTTCAAAAATCTCGGGGGGGGGGCGACCCTTTTAGCCGCTCGTGGCGCGGGTTTCGGGGGTTTTGTTGATAAGATTGGAGAGTTTGACAAATGCATTAAATTAAACTATAATTCTGTTATGAAGAATTATAGTTTAATAAAAGAGATAATTAATAATAAAACCGTGTGCGAAGCTCACAGTAAACACAACCCTTACTATACTCGCTCTAAAAAAGCTGCCTTCACTCTGGCTGAGGTTTTGATAACACTCGGTATAATCGGTGTTGTGGCTGCGATGACAATTCCGACAT
>CALUQQ010000017.1 GCA_944322955.1 Candidatus Gastranaerophilales bacterium | reverse complement strand
AATAAATTATTCAAAATTCCTATATTCGGGTCAAAAATCCACTGCCACACAACGCCTATTACAATCATCGGTGTTATAAACGGCAAAAAATAAGCAGTTTTATAAAATTCCGACCCTCTGATTTTATTGTTTAAGATTACCGCGAGAATTAACGGAATAATTACCCCGAAAACAGATGTCGATACCGCAAAAACCATCGTATTCAAAAATATTTTGTAAAATAAGGGTTCCGTGAAAATTTCCCTGTAATTATCAAATCCTGCAAATTCAATCGGGGTAATCAAATCCCAATTACAAAAACTCAATCCGAAAGAGCAGATTACAGGAATTATAATAAACACGAAAGTTCCTGCAAGTGCCGGCAAAATAAAAAGCCACGCAGCATAATTTTCTCTGTTAAATATTGCATGACACAACTTCATGATATAATTATACAATGAGGGAGAGGACTTATGCAAAAATATGAACAGGCTTTCGGCAAAAACGATATAAGAGGGATTTACGAAAAAGATATTACGGAAGAATTATACTACAATATCGGAATGGGATTTATTGAATGGCTGAAAAAAAAATCCGGCAAAAAAGCTGCAGATATGACGTTAACCGTATGCCGCGATGCAAGACTGCATTCGCCGTCGCTTAAAAATGCATTAATTGCCGGCCTGACCTCAACCGGCGCTAAAGTTATTTATTTAGGACTTGCGCCGACACCTATCGGATACTATTCGGAAGTCACAATGCCCGATGTAATTTCTGCAATGATAATTACAGCAAGCCATAATCCGTCGGAATATAACGGGCTTAAAATGACATATCAACACCAAACCCTTAACGAAAAACAGATTAAAGAAGTCCGCGACCTGACGTTTTCAAATTGGACGGCTAAACAGATACCGGCAAATTCCGCGCTTGTAAAGGAATATGACATAATTCCTGATTATATTGAAGATATGAAAAAACGTTTCGGCACAATAGGCAAAGGAATTAAGGTTGTTGTCGACAGTGCAAATGCCACAGGCGGGATTGTCGGGCCGAAATTATACCGAAAACTAGGGTGTGATGTTTTTGAATTGTACTCCGAACCGGACGGACATTTCCCAAACCACCATCCCAATCCGAGTGATTTGAAAACGCTTAAAGATATCGAAAATGCTGTTATTGAATATAAAGCTGATGTAGGGATTGCTTATGACGGCGATTCTGACAGAATTGGCGTTATTGATACCGAAGGCCGCCCCCTCACCGGCGACAAATTGCTTTTAATCTATGCAACGGATTTGATTGCGTCCACTGACTCAAAACCGACTGTTGTATCTGAGGTTAAGTGTTCACAGGTGCTTTATGACACAATCAATCAAACAGGCGCAAAAGCTGTTATGTGTAAAACAGGTCACGGTTATATTAAAGAAAAAATGAAAGAAACAGGCGCAATTCTTGCAGGTGAAATGAGCGGCCATACGTTTTTTAAAGACAGATACTATGGTTTTGACGACGCGATTTACGCAGGGTGCAGAATTATTGAAATTATTGCCAAAAACAAAAAATACAACCCGAATTTTAAAATTCAAGAACTTTTGAAACCTTTTGACGCGGTTTATACCTCAAATGAAGTTCGTTTCCCCTGTGCAAATGAGCTTAAAAAAACTGTTTTGGAAAAATTAAAAGAATATGTAAACTTGCATAAAGATATGTTCAACACAGAAATCAAGGATATAGTAACCTTAGACGGCATGCGGATAGTTTTTGACGGCGGTTTTGCGCTTATTCGCCAGAGCAACACAGAGCCTGTTTTTACCCTCCGTTTTGAAGCCAAAACAAAACACGAATGCGAACATATCCAAAAATGTATGCTCGATAAATTAGAAGAATTGATAAAAAGTTAGCAAAAAAAATATTTTTTCGATTTTTAACATCTGTGCAAGGAGTTTTTATGCAGATTAATAAAACTAATAATACAAATTTTACAGGTATATACAGAATTCCTTTGACACGCCGAAATGCTGACGATGTAATTAATTATATTCTTCCGGCCTACAGAACAACTATGCACAAACAGGCAGATTATTTTATCGGCGAAAATCCGTTTCGTGTGGTAACGGATAAATTACTTATAAATCTTGCAAAAAATTCCGGCGGTTCCCCAAAATGGCTTAAAGATAATGCAGAGTTTCATAACATTGATACGGAAAATTTTATTGATACTGCATTACACGTTGTAACTACAGAAAAAGATATACACAGCGTGTTTGATTTTATAATGGCAAAGCAGCCGTCTGTAAATGAATTTATCACGCCTAAGTCCAAAAAGCATTCCTTTATTGATAAAGTTAAACAAGTTTGGCACACACCAACTCCTGATGCCGATTTTGAAAACGATTTGCCGCAGCACTTAAAAACGTTAAAAAAGATACTTGACTTTACTAAAAAAAATAACGATGATTTTCAAAAATTTGCAAAAGGCAAAATAATAAACTTAGAATCCGCTGACGAATTAATCGTAAAACTTGCTGAGGAAATAACTTAGCTAAAACTTCAACAGCTCATACGGCTCGACATTGAGCGCTTTGGCAATCTGATTAATACGTGACAAAGGGATGTCATTTCTTGCGTTTTCAATATTTGAAATATACGAATTATCAGTGCCTATTTCAAGGCTTAATTGTTCCTGTGTCAATCCACGTTCAAGCCTTAAATATTTTAAAAGCTGACCGAATTTTTTATGAAATACTTTACTAAATTTTTTGGCCATACATATAGATATATCAATAAATATTAAGTTTTCTATGAGTATTTTTAAAGTTTATGGTATAATATCTAATAGGCATGGGTTTATATTTTCGCCTTCAACCACCCCTGATGAATCTACAGCACTGTTTTCAAAATACTTTAAATCAGTCCAAATGAACGTCGATACCTACAAAATAAAAAGAATGTATCCCGGAGAAAATCATAACGACGCAAATAAATATGACGACGGCGATAATCTTCCGCCCCGTAATTTTCAAACTGCAGATGGAATTATAATAGGTGTTTTAAAATTTCAAAATGAGGGGTGTATAAGGCCGGGTGAACAATACGTTTATACCCCGGACGGAACAATTGCCAGAGATGAATACGGCAATGCCCTTACAGAACCTACTAAAAGGGAAACTTGCGCCGATATAGTAGTTGACGTTAACGGCAAAAAAGGACCTAATCAGTTTGGTAAAGATGTATTTAGGTTTTCAGTATTATCAGACAGATACCAGACACCGTCAACTGGCGGCATGGGGAATATTGAATATATTATAAAATACAATGATTTTGATCCGAAAATTGTCGATTATGAACTTGGCGGGGATAAATTGTAGATTAAATGTTAATATATTTGCTGAATTTGTTTTGCAGGAAGTGACCATCAAGATGATAGTGCTCTGTAAATTTTTCAATCTATCTGTTGCAATTTATTTTTATTTGTGATAAATTAATTCTTGTCAGAAAAGTTACTCACGAATATTTTATCAATAGCTAATTTTTAGCTTGTTTTTGATGTATTCGTTACCCGATAAAGAATTTACACTAAACTATGAAAGGTAAAAAATCAATGGATTTAGAAAACAAAGA
>CALUQQ010000016.1 GCA_944322955.1 Candidatus Gastranaerophilales bacterium | reverse complement strand
TTCGGATTTATGTCATTAAACACAACCGCATGCTCATTTTCCAATACAAATTCAGTGCCGAAATCTCCGTTTATAATCTTACAAAAAATGCAATTTTCGTCCATAATTTTACCTCTTTTGCTCAATTTTATAACAGATATTTTAAAATTTCAAAAAATTTTAAAAAAATGTTAACCGACTTGCCAATAAATTTTTCCTAAGGTACAATATTAATACTTGGGAGGAATAAATGCCGAAGTTAGCGGAACAATACGACAGAAGGCAATTTTATGCGGATGTAAAACCTACTTATCCCAGAATAAGTGAGGTGCGTCCTTTAAGAACGTACGGGAAGCCAGCTTATACTCCAAGACCTGTTCATTTACTGGTTAATAAAAAGAAGGTCAGACGAAATAATATTTTGCACAAAATTATTTCTACGGTTTTCTTTACGCTGATTGCCGTTTTTGTTTTGCCTCTTGGATTTCATAGAGTAACAATGTCATTTTTGCACGGCTCCCCTTATCCTGAGGTTAAAACGGATTATCATGCCCTGAGGTTTCCGACGACTGATTATTTGGCAAATGATTTGTTATTTAACCAGCGCTATTTGACGGGTGTTGAAACCAAAAAGCCGCAAATGCAAAAGATTTCCGAAACTTACAGGTTGGGAGATTTAGAAATAAGTCTTAAAAATTTAATGGCGCAATATCCTTCAATTCATCCGTCAATTTATGTTTGGCAATATGAAACTGAAAAATTTGCAGACATTAACGCATCTGAAATTTTTTCTGCAGCCAGTATTATTAAGCTCCCTGTGTTGATTCAACTTTTTAAATCAGTTGAAGCAAAACAGGTATCTCTTGATGATAAAATGACGCTGACGGATTATTATAGAGCCGAAGGTTCCGGCAGTCTGCAGTTTAAGGCGGAAAATTCCACCTGGACACTTGATGATTTGGCTAGGATTATGATAACTGAATCTGATAATTCGGCAACCAATATGATTATGTCTAAAATAGGCTCTATGATTGACGTTAACAGTGCTATTCGCCAGTGGGGTTTGAATAGTACTTATATTCAAACTTGGCTACCGGATTTGACCGGAAATAATCATACAACAGCTCGTGATTTGGGTACAATGCTTTATAATATTGACAATAACCCCAATTTTTTGAATATTTCGTCCCGCGAAAAAATATTTGATTATATGGGACATGTTCATAATAATCGTTTAATTCAGCCAGGACTCGGACCGGGAGCATTATTTATGCACAAAACAGGTGATATAGGTAAAATGCTTGGTGATGCCGGAATTGTTTTTACGCCTAACGGTAAAAAATACATAGTTGTTATTCTCGCAAATCGTCCGCATAATTCTGTTTTGGGTAAAGATTTTATTGTTAAAGCCTCTGAAATTATCTATAATTATATGGTGAGATAATGCTAAAAGAGGTGCTTGAAGCTAAAAACTGTTTTAAACTTGTTTGCGGCGCAGGTAATGAGGATGCAAAAGAAGTTGAAAAACTTGTTGCGATTTATGCAAAAGCAGGATGTCGATTTTTTGATTTGTCAGCGTCGGAAGAGATTATTGACGCAGCAAGGCGCGGGCTTGAATTCGCCGGAGTAAATGATGCTTATTTGTGCGTAAGCGTTGGGATAAAAAACGATCCGCATGTTAATAAAGCCGTTGTGGATTATAAAAAATGTATTTCCTGTTGTTCTTGCGATGAGGTCTGCCCTCAAGGCGCCATAAAGTATGCAAAAGTTAAAAAATATAAATGTATCGGCTGTGGCAGATGTGCAAAGATTTGCCCGAAAGGCGCGATTTCTTATGTGTCTGAAGAAAAAGATTTGCATGAGGTTTTACCGCCATTGATTGAAAAAGGGATTGACTGTATTGAATTCCATGCAATGGGGCTGAATGATGATGAAATTTTGCAAAAATGGAATTATATAAATGAAATTTATTCAGGTATTTTAAGCCTTTGTACCAGCCGCGGCAAATTAAGTGATGAAAAACTTGTTGAAAGAGTTAAAAAACTTACATCTGTCAGACAGCCGTATACCACTATAATTCAGGCTGACGGGTTTCCGATGAGCGGCGGAAAAGATGATTTTAAGACAACGCTGCAGGCTGTTGCTACAGCGGAAATTGTTCAAAATGAAAATTTGCCGGTGTATCTTTTGCTTTCAGGCGGGACAAATTCCAAAACAGCAGAACTCGCAAAGCTGTGCGGGATTAATGTAAACGGGGTTTCCGTTGGATCTTTTGCAAGAAAAATTGTTAAAAAATATATTGAGCATGAAGATTTATTTAGGAATAAATATGCCTTTGAAGATGCCGTTAAAATTGCTAAAGATTTGATTAACTGTTGCAAAATTTGAAAAAAAATGATAAAATTCATAAAAAACATAAAGAAGGAGAAAAAACGATATGGAAAAGGAAATGTTTAAACATCTCGGGGGGGGGCGACCCTTTTAACCGCTTGTAGTATGGGTTTCGGGGGTATACGTTGGAAAAGGTTACTAAGATACTATGATATTAAGGCACTAAGAAGTAACAGTCGGGTTAGTAAATCCGACCTACAATATGTCATCCTGAATTTGTTTCAGGATCTTGCAGCTGTGACGCAGAGAAAGCCCCGCCCCCGAATTTCAAACACTCGCAAGCTCGTGTTGAAATTCAACCCCCGCCATCAAGGGGTGGGGAGATGCTTTGTGAGCGAAGCTCACAGTAAAAACTTAGTGCCTTACTGCCTTAGTAATTTAGTATCTTCCAAAAAAGCCGCCTTCACGTTGGCGGAAGTTCTCATAACACTCGGCATAATCGGTATTGTGGCGGCTATGACAATACCGACATTGATAGTGAATTATCAGAAAAAGCAGACTGTATCAAAATTAAAGCAGACATATTCAATAATATCTCAGGCACTTACAATGGCGCAGTCAGAGCATGGCGATACAACAACTTGGGAAGTTGGAGGAATATATGATACACCAATTGCTTCATCTAATTTTAATCGCGAAGATGTTATAAAAAACTTCGTCACAAAATATTTTATACCGTATCTAAAGGTAGCAAAGGATTATGGGTACACACAATATACAAAAATAGGTTATGACGGACCGTTTTTGCCGGTATCCGGTAATTTAATAGGCGGGTATACAAATTATGGCTATAAAATAATGTTATCTAATAATGTATTAGTAAATGTAGCGTTTGGTACCGGCTGCTTGGATGGCGAGAAAAATCCGGACGGTACTTGTGTTACTCTAGTATACAAAAATATAATATTCAAAGTGGATATAAACGGTTTTGACAAACCTAACGTGAGTGGTAAAGATGTTTTTAATATGACATTTGATTTACGTAAAAAAGCTTTCGGATTTCATAATTACGGCTCAAGCACAAGACAAAGCGTTTTAAATAACTGTAAAACAGATGAAAATGCTCAAATATGCGGATATCTCATATTCCTTGACGGCTGGGAAATCAAGGACGATTATAAAAAAAAAAAAAAAATTGAATACTCTGTTTTTAAGTTCATTACTTTTTCAAAGGACTTTTCAATATTTTCGGAAAGTCCTTTGTTGTTATAGGCTTTTTCGGCAACAAGTTCAATTGCGTTAATTGTTTCGGGATTTGAATTTCTGTAAATAAACATATTCAAGCCCGCAAGAATCCCCATTTCTATGGCTTCCGCTGTGCCGAATTTTGCAACACCTTTCATCACCATATCGTCGGAAATTATCACGCCTTTAAATCCGAGTTTTTGTCTCAGATAAACCAGTGCGTTTTTGCTTAAACTTGTCGGGATTTTTTCTTTTTCAAAGCATGTGCAATGAAGGTGTGCTGCCATTATCATTTCAATATCTTTTGCGCAGGCTTTGAAAGGTTTAATATGAGTTTTTTCCATTTCATCAAGTGAGAGGTGAATTTCCGGTAAGGTTAAGTGGCTGTCTGTATTTGCATCTCCATGACCTGGAAAATGCTTTACGCATGGAATAATTCCGTTTTTGCGGTAAGCTGCGGATACAATTTTTTCGGCTTTTATTACATCATCAGGATTTGAGGAAAACGAGCGTTCGCCGATTATGGGATTATCCGGATTGGTGTTTACGTCTATACAGGGTGCAAAATTCAAATTTATTCCGTAATTTTTTAATTCTTTTGCAATTTGGCATGTCTGGTTTTCCAAAAAGTCTAATCCTTTTTCAAACGCGTATTTGGCCGATAAATACTTTTTCCCGTTATGAAGATTTTCTGTCCGTTCAACCCTGCCGCCTTCTTGATCAATAGACAGAAACGGCTGAGTTTTGGCTAAAGCTTTGCACTCGAAAATTAAATTCTTGAATTGTTTGGCGTTTTGAATGTCAGGCGTAAAAAATATTATCCCGCCTAAATTGTTTTGCAGCGCTTCTTTAAACCCACCGCCCGAGGTGCCGAGAATAAACATCTGATAAAGTTTTTTTCTTATATCCATATAAATCATTTTAGCATATATTTTTAGATTGGTACTAAATTTTTGTTGTATAGTAATAATATGTTTTATTTTGATAAAATTTCTGGAAAAAATGTATTGAAATCAGATTTTTTTAAGGATTTTGAGCATTTTTTTACTACAAGAGAATTGTGCATTAAATCCGGTGAAAATGAAGAACTAATTCAAAATAATAAAAAAATAATTTGTGATTATTTAGGCTCGCCGGAGTTGGTTTCGCCTGTTCAAACCCATAGTTGTAATGTTTGTTATGCAGAAATCGGAAAAACTAATTATCCTGATACGGATGCGTTAATTTTGACTAATAATAAACAGGCGGTGTTTTTGAACTTTGCAGATTGCACGCCGGTTATTTTGTATGACAAAAAACAGCATATTGCAGCAATTGCACATGCAGGCTGGCGCGGTACCGTTCAAAATATTGTTGTGAAAACTATACTTGTAATGAATTCAGACCCGAAAGACCTCACGGCCGTTATAGGACCGGCAATTTCTATGTGCTGTTATAATGTTGGCGATGATGTTTTTAATCAATTGAAAGCAAGTGTTAATGATTTTGATGGGTTATTCAGAGTCCAAAATGGTGAAATATTTGTTGATTTAAAAGGTATTAATGCACGTCAGCTTGCTGAAATTGGTGTTGAAAAAATAGATATTTGTCCTTATTGCACGTATTGTGACAATGATATATTTTTTTCTTACCGGAAAGAAAATGCAACAACAAACCGTCATAGCGCTGTAATTAAGTTGTTATAAATTAACGGATTTTTTATAGACCGGTAAAATACCGAATAGTGTCATTTTTTGTTTATATTTTCCTTTATAAATTTTTATAAACGGATTTTTCCAGCAACTCAAATAATAATTTAATCTTTCTGGAAGTTTGATATTGCGGTTTTTTGCAAAGTCTTGAAGTTCAGAGTATGCGGTTATAAGATCTTGTTGTTTTTTTTCGTTTTTCGTTTTTGAATTTATTATGGAATTGGAATTTTCTATGTAGTGGTAATTAGTATTTGTAACGGAAATAATTTTATTTGCATAATAAATAGCTTTCATTGAAAAAATAACATCCTCAAAAATCCTTCCGTCAGGAAAAGATATGTGATTATCTTTAATTAAAGATGTTCTGTAAATTTTGTTCCAAACATAAAAAAATCTTTGTTTTTTGTCCCGGCACAGTTTAATTTTTGATTGAACAGAATCGGCGATTAAGGATTTTTTGTATAAAAGGTTATATCGGGTGTGATTTTTTTTATGTTTTAAAATAGAGGCTGAAGCTATGTCGCAGTTATTTTTTTGGGCAGCATCATATAATTTTTCAAAGAAATCATGATCGACATAATCATCGCTGTCAACAAAGCTTATGTATTCTCCTTTTGCCAATTTTATACCGTTATTGCGTGTTGAGGCAACGCCTTGATTTTTTTGCATAATTGCGTGAATTCTTTTATCTGAATTTGCAATTTGTGTGATAATTTCGCCTGTTTTATCAGAAGATCCGTCGTTAATAGCAATAATTTCAATATTTTTCAATGTCTGGTTTATTAAAGATTTCAAGCATTTTTCAATATAATTTTCCGCATTATAGGCCGGAATAATTATTGATATTTGTGGTGTAGCGTTAGAATTTTTTTCACTTTTTATATCAAAGTTATTTTTTTCCCCGTTGTTCATTTATTTGCCTTTTGATTAGAATTATTTAATTATTTTAACATAAAAAGGGTTATTATTTTGCAATTGTAATAAATTATAATTAAGTATTGAATATTCTTGTCAAATCGTTTTATTTTTATTAATATAAATCTGTATATGCCAAAAGTTTTATCAAAATAGGAGTAAATATGACCGTATTAAAAATAGAGAGATTACCGCATAATAAAAGTGTTCCAAAGTATCAGACAGAGGGTGCTGCAGGCATGGATTTGTGCGCGGCAATAAAAGAGCCTGTAACATTAAAACCGCTTGAAAGGGCACTTATTCCGACAGGTTTGAAGATAGAACTGGAGCATGGTTATGAGGCTCAGGTAAGGCCGCGTTCCGGACTTTCCATAAAACACGGGATAACTCTTATCAATTGTGTCGGAACAATTGATGAAGATTACAGAGGCGAAGTTTGTGTGCCCGTCGTTAATTTATCAAATGAAACCTATACAATTCAGCCGGAAGAAAGAATTGCTCAAATGATCATTGCGCGTGTTGAACAGGCAAAAATTGAGGTTGTGACGGAATTAACCGAAACAACAAGAGGCGCCGGCGGATTTGGCTCTACGGGTAAATAAAAAAGAGAACTTTTAAGGTTCTCTTTTTTTGAATATTGAAATTTCATGTGTTATATCAATAAGGCTTGATTTTACGGCATTGTCAAATACGTAGGCCGGCAGCTTTTCGGTTTTTTCATTATGCAGCAGCTCCCAGTAATTCTCCGGAAGTTTCGGTAAGCCGCTTGGTAATCTGTCAGAAAATTTAACCATTTATTAACTCCGTTTTGTTTATTTAACGTAAAAAAATTGAAAAAACTTTGGAAAAAATCCGGAAAATTTACAACTTGTTACAATCTCGGAACAGTTAAAAGCATTTCATATGGAATACAATAATCTTTTATTCCGAGATATGCACTAACAAACATAAATTCAAGAGTTTCGCCCATGTTAATTTCCAGCAAATCAAACGGAATACTCAAATCAATTGTGTTTCCGTAAACATATTGAATTTCTTTGTCATTTTGTAGTGTCCATATATTACCTGGTATAGATTTGATTATTCTGACAAGTTTTAATTCATCGTCGTTGATTGACAATTGTAATTCATTATGAAATTTTTCTTTTAACAATGGAAGGACGTTTTCTGTTTTATTGATTAATCTAACAGGAGAAAGTGTATGATTTTTGTTAGAATTACGCATGTAAATATACATTTGGTAAGTTCTGTTTTTTAACTCCGGTTCTTCAAATATATATTTGTTTAGGTAAAATCTTATGTAGAAGTTATTTTTATCATAGCCATAGCAAATTCTGTCAAAGAATTTTGATTGTCTTAAAACCGGACCGTCAGGAATATCAATACAACCTGCATTTAACCAGGTATCATCATCTTTATTGCCGTCAATTGCAGGGGTGAATTCACCTTTGGGGTATCTTGACGGTTTGGTAAAAGCTGCAATAAGCGGCTGATCGAGATATTGCGGCGGCTGTAGGCCGAGATATGTGTAAATATTTTTTAAATGTTCACGGAAAAGATAATCAAAAATATTATCTCTGCCGGAGTCATTCGGTTCCCCGTACCACCAGAACCAGTCGCTGCCTTCACAGATGAATAGTTCTTTTCGAGCATCCATAATATGCGGATTAAGAGGATTTTTTTTAACATATTTGGAAAAATCGTCTCGTACACGTTTTAAATAATCCCACGCAAGATTTTTTACAGGTTCATCAATCCATAATCTGAAATTTCTGTTTATCCAGGAGCCTGAACTTATTTTGTCTAAAGGTTTATGACTGGTTTCTTTATCAAGATAATCACTAATACAAACTGTTTCTAAAGATTCATCGGCTTCAATAAGAGTATAAAGCGTTTTTAAAAATGACAGACCGTCTTCCATGTAGTTTTCCCAGCAGTTTTCACCGTCCATAGCAATAGTGAGTAGGTGATTATTATCGGGTGATGATAAAAGTTTGCTTTGGATGACCTTAATTCTGTCGTAAAGATCATTTGCGGCAGCTATAGGGTTATGGTTTGGGTATTCAAATCCTATTAGATTCGGCAGTGTTCCGTCACGGAAAATAATTTTTATGTCTTTGTTTTTAACTTTGTAATTGTAAGATTTAACAAGATGATAAGGATCTTCCAGATGTCCTTTGAAATCTCTTATGAATTCAAAATTTATTGAGTCAGACAAAATACCTTCATCGGAAATTGTCCAGTTCACTCCGAGTGTTGTGAGCATATAAAGTGTTTTGGGGCTGACACAATGTTCGGATGGCCAAATTCCTTTAGGACGTTTGCCGAAAATTTCTTCAATTCTGTCAAGCGCCATTTTGGTTTGCATTTTTCCATCAAGATAAGTTTTTAAAATTTGCGGAGCGTTTTCAGTTGTTTTTTTAATGTTTTTGTTTTCAAGCAGTATTGGCAGAATCGGATGATAATAAGGGCTTGTAGTAATTTCAATTCTGTTTTTATTAAGATATTTTTTGTACGTGGGAATTATTTGCCGCATAATTTCACGCTGGATTTCAATAATTTTAATGCGGTCATCAAGCGTGAAATTTTTACCTTTTTTGTATAATTTTTTTAAATCGGGATATTTGGTTTTATAAACAGGATCAAACCAAGCAAGATTAAACAAAGCCATCAAGTCAGAATATTCCTGATTTGAAAACAGGTTGATTCCTGCATCAGGGTTGGTTTGGATTTTTCGATAAAGCCGACTGTATTCTTCATACGGAAGAATCATTGATTGATAATTTGCATCAAAAAAATTGTTTATTATAAACAATTTGGCGTCATCTGAAAGCATTTCAACAGGGGTTATGGTTAACCTTGAATGGATGTCATGGATATTATTTTCCGTGTAATCAATTATAGCGTCTAAAAGTACCGGAACAAGATTAAAATTGAGTTTCAGGCGTTTGAATTTGTCCAGAATTTCGACCATATCAAGATAATCTTTGACAGCATGCAGCCTGACCCATGGCATAAGATAATCTCCGTCAGGTGTCAGCTGGTATACAGGCTGGTGCATGTGCCAATAGAATGCAATGGATAATTTTTTGGTCTTGCTCATCATAAAATCTTTTTCCCGATAAAGCTATTATAGCATTATTTTTATAAAAAATACAGCAAATTTATATTTTCGGTTAGCCAGTGGATTTTGGGGTTTACAATTTGCAATTTTTAAAATTTTTGTATATAATCAAGTTAATAAAAAGGAGGCAAGAATGAAAAAACGAAATATTAAAAATCTCGGGGGGGGGCGACCCTTTTAACCGCTCGTAGTGCGAGTTTCGGGGGCGCTGTTTGGGAAAAGTTACTAAGATACTATTGCACTAAGGCACTAAGAAGTAACAGTCGGGTTAGAAAACCCGGCCTACAGCTTATATGTCAACCTGAGGTGCCAGAGGCACGCCAACACACTAAATATTGGTGGAGCTTGCCATGTCATGGTGATGTGCCAAAGGCACGACAACACACTATAAATTGGTGGAACTTGTCATGTCAACCTGAGGCTTTAGCCGAAGGATCCCAAAAAGTTAATGAGAAGCTGAAACAAGTTCAGCATGACAAAAATTTTGGTAGGATTTGTAAAGTTT
>CALUQQ010000015.1 GCA_944322955.1 Candidatus Gastranaerophilales bacterium | reverse complement strand
CTTTTTTGCCGTTAGTAGCGTTAAGAACATAAGAACCTGAAGTCAATTTGCCTGAATATATTCTCAAGAATGTCAAACGACCGACATAAGGGTCTGTCATAACTTTGAAAGCCAGAGCTGAGAACGGTTCATCATCAGATGAATGTCTTTCAACTTTTGTACCGTCTTCAAGTTCACCTTCAATTGCTTTAACATCAACCGGTGAAGGCATTAATTCAACAATAGAGTCCAATAACAACTGAACGCCTTTGTTTTTGAAAGCCGTACCACAGGTTACAGGAACAATTTTATTGTCGCAAACACCTTTTCTCAGGCCTTTTTTCAATTCATCAATTGAAATTTCTTCGCCTTCAAGATATTTCATCATAATATCGTCGTCGCACTCTGCAATAGCTTCAACCAGAGCATCTCTGTATTCTTGAGCTTTTTCAGCCATATCAGCAGGAATGTCTTCAACTTTAATATCAGTACCCAAATCGTTGGTATATATATAAGCTTTCATTTCAAATAAGTCGATAAGACCTTTGAATTGATCTTCAGCACCGATAGGCAATCTGATAGGATGAGCGTTAGCGCCCAAACGATTTCTGATCTGGTCAACTACACGATAGAAATTAGCACCGGTTCTGTCCATTTTGTTAACAAAAACCATACGCGGAACTTCGTATCTGTTAGCCTGACGCCAAACCGTTTCTGATTGAGATTGAACACCGCCTACCGCACAAAATACAGCAACAACACCGTCTAATACACGCAAAGAACGTTCAACTTCAATTGTAAAGTCAACGTGACCAGGCGTATCAATGATGTTAATCTGATGCCCTTTCCATGATGCGGTTACAGCAGCGGATTGGATTGTAATACCTCTTTCGCGTTCCTGTTCCATAAAGTCGGTAACAGCTGCACCATCGTGAACTTCACCGATTTTGTGAGTTTTACCTGTATAGAACAAAATACGCTCTGTTGTAGTGGTTTTACCGGCATCAATGTGAGCGGCAATACCAATGTTTCTGATTTTTTCTAATGGAGTTTTTCTAGCCATTTTGTGTTTCCTTATATAATTGTGTACTTCTGCTATTTAAGCTACACAAAAATTATCCCATAAAAATATTTTTTATCAAGAACAAGTGTATACTTTACGCAAATTTTGTTTACACAACTATTTTACAATCTGTTTATTTTGTACTACAATTAAGGTGTATAAAAGATAAAAGAGGGGAAAAAATGCAAGTATCACTGAACTGGTTAAATGAATTTGTTGATTTATCTGATAAAGAACCGGAAGAAATAGCACATGAGCTTACAATGAGCGGCTTGGAAGTAGAAGCTGTAGAAGAAATAAAGCCGAAATTTACCAATATAAAAACCGTAAAAATTGAAAAAATTGATAACCATCCGAATTCGGACAGATTACATCTTGTGACCGTAAACACAGGTTCAGGGCTCAAAACCGTTGTCTGCGGCGCTCAAAACATCGCTGAAGGTCAAATTGTTCCTTATGCAAGTGTCGGGAGTCAGGTTTTGGACAGAAAAACAGGTGAAATGTTCACCCTCACACCGGCCGTAATAAGAGGCGTTGAATCTCAGGGCATGCTTTGTTCTGCTGATGAATTAGGGGTTGCAGAACGAAATTATCAGGAAGAAGACGGCATTTTGATACTTAACAGAATTTTCCCCAATGTACAAATAGGACTTGATGTAAAAGATGTTTTAGGTTTTGAAAAAGACTACATTCTTGATGTTGCTCCGACTGCAAACAGAGGGGACGAAATGTCCGTTCTCGGAATCGCAAGAGAATTAAGCGCGATATTTGATAAACCTTTAAAATTCAACAGAATTGAATGTACAAAAGATTTATCAACAGACGAATTTGACGTTGAAATTTTAGATGATGATGTCTGCAAATATTATTCAATAGGTTTGATAAAAGATATTAAAATAAAGCCGTCGCCCGAATGGATGCAAAAAAGACTTCTAGCGTCCGGTGTGCGTGCCATAAACAATATTGTCGACATTACAAACTATGTAATGCTTGAATACGGCACCCCGCTTCATGCATTTGATTTTGACAAATTAAACGGATATCTTTGCGTAAGACGTGCAAAAGAAGGCGAAAAACTTACAACACTTGACGGCGTTGAAAGAACTTTAACAACTGATACAGTTTTAATTGCGACAAAAGATTATGGCGTATGCTTAGGCGGCGTATTCGGAGGTGAAAACTCCGAAATCGACAACAACACAAAAAATATTGCGCTGGAAGCCGCATATTTTACGCCAGTAACGAACCGAAAATCCGCGCGCAGCGTAGGTTATAGAAGTGAAGCCAGTTCAAGATACGAAAGAGGCGTTGATATAGAAGCAATAAAACCCGCTTTAATTCGTGCGATGCAATTAATGACGGAATATGCAGACGCAAAAGTTACAGGTGTGGTCGAAACAGGCAAAAATAAACTTGATCCGATTGAAATAACTTTAAGATTTCCGGAAGTTAAAAGAATTCTCGGATGCTCAATTGACCCTCAAAGATGCTGTACAATTTTGGAGAATCTGGGCTTTGAAAAACTCGGCGGGAATGAAGCCGCTGCAAAATTTTCAGTACCTTCATGGCGCGCGTATGACGCAACACGCGAAATCGACTTGATAGAAGAAATTGCCCGTATAAACGGCTACGACAAAATTGCCCCGACACTTCCCGCAAAAAATGAAATGCCTGAAATTTCCCTGGAAGAAAAAGTCACCGCAAAAGTTAACAGAATTATGCAGGATTCAGGACTGAATGAAATCATTACAAGCTCCTTAATCGGTAAATCATTCCTTGACAAATTTATGGTGCCGTTTGAAGAAGAAAAAGCCGTTTATGTTGAAAACCCCGCAAGCGAAGAATATTCAATGCTGCGTCAATCTCTTGCAGCAAGCGTTTTAAACGTTATGAAAAACAATTTTGATAACGGACAGAAAAATTTCTGGGGTTACGAAATTGGCAAAATCTACAAAATAACAGGCGCTGCCGACGAAAAAAACAGCGGAGTGACAGAATCCAAAATCTTAGCAGGTATTTTGACAGGCGAAATTCAAAATTCAAAATGGCAAAATACAGGTTCACTTGATTTTTATACACTGAAAGGCATTTTTGAACATCTGTTTGAAATTCTGGGTATTGAAAGAAGAATCAAATTAAATTTCTGCTCAGATATCGATTATATGCATCCATATAGAACAGCACAAATTCTGCTTTTAGGCAAAAAGCCGGAAAGAATCGGATACTTCGGACAAATTCATCCGCTTTTAAAAGATAAATTAAAACTGAATCAAAACGCATTTTTATTTGAATTAAATCTGACAACAATAATTTCTGCGGTAAAAGAAACCGTGCCGCGATTTAAGAAACTTCCTCAATTCCCGGAAGTACGACGTGATTTAGCGTTTGTAATTAACGAAAATGTTACGTTTGACGAAATTCAAAAAGTCATAAAAGGCGCTGTTCAACAAAATATTTTCAAGGGAAGCGAAGTTTTCGACGTTTATCACGGTGAAAATATTGATAAAGGTTACAAAAGTTTAGCATTCCGTATAAAAATGCAGGATGAAAACGCGACTTTGACGGACAAAATAAATAAAAAACAAATGCAATCCGTCAGAGAAAAACTTCAAAAAACATATGCTGATATATCTTTTAGAGAATAGGAGAACTCTTATGAAAAAACTGATAGTATTTTTGGTTTTGTTACTGGGTTTAATTTTACCTGTAAATGCCGCTGATATCATGCCTGTTAATATTGAGCATAATGACCTTAGAACTATCGGTTTGTATCAGGTGCCCAAAGATATTACGCTCTATGAACAGCCTGACGAACAGTCCAGTATAATTAATAATATTAAATGGTCTGCCGTTGACATTTTTCCGGAAGGCGTAAAATTTCAGGACTTGTTTATAGTATTCATTCCGGCAAAAGAACTCGGATTTGCCGCAGTAACTGATGAAACAGAAGATTGGGTTCAAATAATTCATAACAACAAAACCGGCGAAACTGCCTGGATTAAAAAAGATGATCCTTATAAATTTATGAGCTGGGTTCATTTTTATAACATGTACGGCCGCAAATACGGTCTATATATTCTGAAAGGCGCACCGGAAAATGTAAAAAATATAAAAAGTGCTCCTGACGAAAGTTCTCAATTTATAGCAGAAATGAATATGCCGACAAAAATTAAATTGAACGTAATCAGAGGAAACTGGGCACTCGTAAGCGTTCTTGATCTTGACAGAATGCCAAAAACCGGCTACATACGCTGGAGAGGCGATGACGGCATTCACTACCTTTTCCCTGATATAAAATAAAAATTTGTCTGTAACAATCCGCAAAAAATGCTCGACAATTGATTTTGTTTGTTATAGCATTGGCTTAAACGCGATAATAAATAGTAAAGGAGAATTTTATTATGCAAGTTATATTAAAAAAAGATGTCCAAAATTTAGGTGAAGCTGGCGACATCGTTAACGTTAAAGACGGTTATGCAAGAAACTTTCTGCTGCCTCAGGCAGTTGCTGAAATCGCAACCGAAGGAGCTCTTCAAAACCGCGAAAAGAATTTAGCAAGAATTAAAGCTAAACAAGAAAAATTACACGCAGAAGCACTCAAAAAAGCTGAACAAATCGAAAAATTCGGTAAACTTGAATTGTCGGCAAAAGCAGGTGAATCAGGCAAATTATTCGGAACTATTACAACTAAAAAATTGACAGAAGAATTAAAAGATAAATCAGGTATTGAAGTTGACAGAAAAAATGTTTCTTTAAATGCTCCTATCAATAAAATCGGTGAATACAAAATGCTTATCAAATTAACTTCTAAAGTAAAATGCGAATTGGCAGTTGTAGTAACCGCATCAGAAGTTGTTAAGGAATCAATAGAAGAAGAAGTTGAAGAAACAACATCAGAAGAAGAATAAATTTTGGAGGATTGAATGGAGTGTCTGGCAATCGGTTCATTACCCTATGACAATCCCAAAGATGCCATGAAACTCGTACAAAATTATTTTTCTGAAATACCGTTTTGGCCGCAACTTGCAAAAGTTAATAAAAATGAGGACATGACTTATCAGTTTTTGGAAGGAATGCCCTCATTTTTTGTACCTGATGACGGTCTATTTCAATTTGATACGGAAAATGAACACTTTTTCAATGATTTGGAAGAATTTTTAAACGATTATGACAAAATAATGACGCAAAAAGATTATAAATTACTCAAAAAATTTGAAATAAGTGATAATTTTTCATCTACATTCGGATTTTTCTTAGAATTAATCAAGAAAAATAAGAGTAAATATGCAAAAGGTCAAATAGCAGGTCCATTTACACTTGCCGGGACACTAACTGACCAAAAAGGCAAATCCGCAATTTATGACGATACGCTTAGAGAATTAATCATAAAAATTCTTTCACTAAAAGCTTTATGGCAGGTTGAACAAATTAAAAAAAACGGCGCAGTGCCGATAATTTTTATAGATGAACCTGCCCTAACTCAATTAGGTACATCTTCATATTTGACAATCTCTAAAGAAGACGCCATTGAAATGATAAAAGAAATTTCTGATGTTATTAAAACTAACGGAGGAATATCCGGTCTTCATTGCTGCGGCAACTGCAACTGGACAGTTCCGATATCCGCAGGAATTAATATCTTAAACCCTGATGCCTATAATTACGCACAAAATTTCAGTGTCTATAACAAACAAATAAAACAATTTCTCGAAAATAACGGAAAAATCGCGTGGGGAATAGTTCCAACAAAAGATAAAAAAACTCTTGAAAATATGGATTTGAATATTCTTCAGACAAAATTCAAAAAAGCTGTAAACTATTTGACTAAAAAAGGAATTAATGAGAAACTAATAATGAACAATTCTCTTGTAACGCCAACGTGCGGCGCCGGAGCATTACCGGAAGAACTTGCGTTGAAAGCTATGAAACTGACTTTTGAATTAAAAGAGAGGTATAATGACAACTAAACTTGCGATTACAGGCAAAAGCGGAAGCGGGAAAACCACAATTACAAAAGCTTTTTTGAACTTAATGAAAGAAATGTTTCCCGAAAAGACAATTCTTTTATTTGACAATGACCTGACAGGAGAGTTGGGGCACAGTTTCGGACTTGATATCAGAAATACGATTTATGGGATACGAAGCGGGAAACATGAATATAAAACTGGTATTCCTGAAAATATGACAAAACAGGAATTTATTGAATGGGCAATGGAAGATATTGTTGTAGCACTGGATGAGAATGTTGATATTATAGTTTCTTGGTTTGTAGGATCAAAAGACTGCAGATGCCCGATTACAGGCCAAATTAATGACGCGGTTTTAAAGCTGATTTCCAGATATGACATAGTTATATTTGACTGTGAATTTGATTTAAAATATTTAAATCAACTTGTAGATATTGATATAGATACTGCAATAATTGTTGCAAACCCGAGCGAGGATTCTGCGCATCTAGCCAAACGTATTGAAGAATTCAGTGCAAAATATGCAGCAGGCGGACAATTAGGGGTTGTTATTAATAAAGCGTCAAATGATGCGCTGAACGAAGTTTATGATTTATTAAAAAAATACGACCTTGACGTATTAGGAGTAATTCCATATGACAAATCATTAGAAAAGAACACCGTTAAAAAAGATTCCAAAATAGTGCAGGACGCAATAAAACAATTTTATTTCAGGCTAAATCTGCCGCAGATTAAAGGTTGGTGAATTATGACGACAATTCTGGACGGTAAAAAATTACGGGATAAAATACTTGAAAATCTTAAATTAAAATTAGAAAAATACAAAAAAAAGCCGAATCTTACGGTAATTTTGATAGGAAATGACGAGGCAAGCCGGATTTATGTCAAAAACAAACAAATAACAGCCGAAAAAATCGGAATAAATTCAACTGTTATCAGATACCCTGAAACAATTACCGAAAACGAACTGACGGAAGAAATTCATACCCTTAATATGGACGAAAATGTACACGCAATCCTTGTCCAGCTTCCGTTGCCAAAACATATTTCAAAAGAAAAAATAATCGGTATGATAAGCCCGCAAAAAGATGTTGACGGCTTCACTCCGTATAATTTCGGCAAACTTTTTTCAGGCGAAAAACCTTTTGTATACCCTTGTACGCCCAAAGGCATTTTACTTTTACTGGATGAATATAATATTAAACTTGACGGCAAACACGCTGTTATTGTCGGGCGTTCCAATATTGTCGGCAAACCGCTTATGCAAATGCTGCTAAACCGTAACGCTACCGTTACAATTTGCCACAGTCATACAAAAAAACTTTCCGAAATAACAAAAACTGCAGATATCCTAATTTCTGCAGCAGGGGAAAATATTATAAAAGAAAAAATGATAAAACCCGGTTGTGTAGTGGTTGATGTAGGTATTTTCAAAGATTCGACAGGTAGAACACGCGGAGATGTCGACTTTGAAAATGTTTCCAAAATTGCATCATATATTTCACCCGTTCCGGGCGGTGTCGGCCCTATGACAATAGCGTCATTAATGCTCAACACCGTTGAACTTTTTGAGAAGAAAAACCACTCAGATTAGCTGCCTATCAAATTCAAACCGCAGCTATTCTTAATATTGTTGTTAACCAGTGTCTTCAAGCTGGAAATTTCATTGTCCAACAATTGAATTTGAGAATCCAAAGTGTCCTGTCTTGATTCCAGATATTCTTCTTCTCGCTGCAATGCAACATATTCCGGATTATCATCAAGATCCTCTTCATTTTCTTCCGCCCATTCGGCAATATAAGACATTTGCTGGGTCACAAAGTTTGCTGTACTCATAACAAGCGTCTGCTCATATTGCAATTGGTTTCGTTGCAAAATAAATAAACTTTTTTGTGCATCTACCGCTAAGAATGACATAATAGCTCTCCTTATGTTGTACTCTTCTCTTAAATATATAAAGTATTTTAAATTTGGTCGATTTCAGCGTTTGCATTTTTTGTAACATTTGTTTACAAATAAATGTTTTCAGTAAATTACTTGACAAAA
>CALUQQ010000014.1 GCA_944322955.1 Candidatus Gastranaerophilales bacterium | reverse complement strand
CATTACTCATAAAAAATCTCCTTTGCCGTGCGAGTAATACACGGGCTTAATTTTTATATATAAAACCGCTACGGGAAGTAACATCACTGTCGGGAAGTCGTTAAACTTCCCGCAGCAAAGTTTTACCAAAAGTTATTTATGCTGAAATAAATCCTTCATGTCCTTGTTGCGCCGGCAACAACGGCATTTGTTGAGGTTTACGCCCTTATATACGCAGCCCTCGCACATTCCGAGAGAGGGAACATAACCAAGCTGAAGTTTTTTAATCTCCTGCCGGAGGGAATTTATTGTCTCGTCATATTCCGGCGTGGGGTCTGAAGAAGTTTTCTTTTCGCTCATGGTATCTTCGAGCTGCTTTTTTGCGTTCTCCTGCTCCCACTCTCCGTAGATTTTGAGAACGTCCGGAAGTGGAGTACTCTTAAAAATTTTATCAGTCAAAGAACAATCTTCACCCGAATAAAGGCTAAAAGGTTCTTCACACTTAGCACGCAAATTCATTATCTTTTTATACTTGGTTATTTCCTCAATCGTCGTTGTCGCAGGAACTATCTCAGTCAACCTTATAAGATAATCATAATTAACAGCACAGTAACGACTGCGGCAAAGCGATACAAGCTCACTCATCAAAGTGAAACTATAGCCCTCAAAACCAGCCTTAAATTGCTTCGTGTTGATATCTACCGCTATACCTATATCACGATAACGATATGCCGTACTCTTGGAAAGTCCTAACCGAGCAATAAAATCGGTAAAGTTGCTTTCGCTCATACCATAATCATGAAGATCGCTATCACGATACTCACCTGCTATGTACTTATAATGGTCATAGGCAATATTCAGGTAGTAACATAATTCATACAAATTACCTACCATGCCCTTTACGCAGCCGACAATATGTTTAAAAGCATCGATCGCCAACAGGGCTTTGCCTTCATGCTCTTCACGCTTAAACGGGTCTGAAATTTCAACAAATTCACTTTTTGTATAATCCCAGGTCATACACTTGGACGGTGTAAGACTGTTTACATACTCATCCAGACTGCCACCATCCACTACCGTCAAAGAAGTTACGTTGTTATCCTTACCCTCGAAAATATTGTCCGACATTTTATTTACCTACCTTTTAAAAATCATAGTCTTAATGACAATCGCTATAATAAGGACATTTAGAACAATCCGTACAATTAACTAAAAGCCCCTTACGAGAAAATATAGAAAACTCTTTTTCGACATTTCTTTGTTTAGTTTTAGAATTGGATCTTTGTTTGGCATTTAAGTTGATTATCTGTTTATTCTGTTTCATTTCAATTACCTACCTTTGAAAATTACCGAGATATTCGGTATTTGTAATTAGTATACACCGAGTTTATTTGTAATGCAAGCCTTTTACCGAAAATTTTTGTAAAATTTTTTAAAGTAACAATAGGAGACCTATATGCTATCGAATTTAAAAGACTTGCGTAAAGAAAAAAACCTATCACAAAAACAAATGGCTGAAAAACTCTGTATAAGCCAACAAACCTATAGCGACTATGAAAAAGGAAAAACAGAACCAACACTTGATACCATTATCGAACTTAGTAAAATATTTAACGTAAGCGCTGACTATCTACTTGGATTAGTAGACGAGTTTGGAACACCCGTGATTACCCCCGAAGAACAGACGGCAGGAGCTTCAACGACAAAAAAAATATACATTTCACCTATTGAAGATGAAATGCTTTACGTGTTCAGAGAAGTAGGCAAAACACGAGGAGAACCCGCACAGCGAGCAATAATCGAAATGGTTGAAAAAATGCTATAAATCTGCACTCCCGCGCCGATAACGCATAAATGAGACAAAATTAAAATATCCATTTACAATTAAATTCCGTAGGCAACTTGCCGAAGGAGTTTTTATAAATGGACAAACAAAAAATTTTACAACTGGCAAGCCGGCTCGTGCTTGCCGCCTCTTCCGAAAACGAGGACGAAGTCAGGGCGGTTTCGGAGGAACTGGCTGCGGTCACGCAGCAACCAACAGAAAGACATGGCGGCGTTGAACCGCTGAGTCAGGCAGGTTTTAACGGCTTTTTGAAATTTACTTCACAGGAGGTTTCAAAAATGCCAACATGTTTCAAAAAATACTTTCGCGCCGAAGGCTGCACAATCTATTATCGCAAGCGCCGGCGCGGCAATTCCGTAAGCTATGAAGCACGCTACCGCCGCCACGGGTATAATATATCCGTTTCCGGTCCGTCGCTGTCAGTCATAAAAGAACGGTTCGTTCAAGCAATTAAAGACGCCGAAAGCGGACAAAAAACGCTGCGGGGAATACCGGCAACCTTTAACAGGTTTGCATTGTATTACTTCGAGAACTTCTGGAAGAGGAAGGTTACAACTTCAACTTATGTGGCGAATATGTATAAATACAATAACCACGTAAAGCCCTTTTTTGAAGAAAAGCCTTTAACCAGGATCACTCCCAAGGACTGTCAGACCCTGATTGACAATATTCAATCAAAGGGACTGGGCAAAACCGCTGAAGAAGTTTACTACATGCTCAACGGGATATTTAATGCGGCAATAAAACACAATCTGATTGTTTATAACCCTCTCGACCTTGTAGTGCATGAAAAGCATGAACGGGAGCACAGCAGCGCTTTGACGGTGAAAGAGGAGGCGCAGCTAATGGCTGCATTTGCCGGCACAAAATATCAGCTGTTATTTGCGATCGCGCTCTATACCGGATTGAGACCGAACGAATATAAGACTGCCAGGCTTCAGGAAGGTTTCATAATTGCGGTAAACAGCAAACAGAAAAACGGTAAACTTAAATACAAAAAAATACCAGTCACGCCAATGCTCGAGCCGTACCTGAAAGGTGTAAATCAATTTAAATTCCCGGGCGAAAAATACATGCGTAAAAAGTTGCATGAGATTTTCCCGGATAAAGTCCTTTATGTGCTTCGTATAACCTTTAACACCCGCTGCGTTGAATGCGGAGTCGCCGACGTCGCCCGCAAACTGTTTATGGGGCACAGTCTGGGCAAGCTTGATACCGCTTACATTGACGTGTCGGACGATTATTTAAAGGCGGAGGGGGCGAAAATTAAATACAATTTGCCCCCAATTTTACCCCCAAATAATTAAACACAATGTAAGATTAACTAATTTTTGACATGAAAAAGCCCGTTTTTGAGCAAAAATCACTCAAAAACGGGCAAAATCTGGTGGAGCTAAGGGGAGTCGAACCCCTGACCTTTTGAATGCCATTCAAACGCGCTACCAACTGCGCTATAACCCCGTCGGTGTTTCAATT
>CALUQQ010000013.1 GCA_944322955.1 Candidatus Gastranaerophilales bacterium | reverse complement strand
TTTGCAGAATCTTTACCGGAGAGAGGCAACATTGGTTTTGTATCTCAGTCAGGCGCTCTGGGCGGCGGTATCTTGAATATCTTGAAAGACTTAAATTTAGGTTTTGCTCAATTCATCTCAATCGGCACCCACCCCGATGTTAACGCAGAAACAGCAATGGAATACTGGGAAAATGAAGATGACGTTGAACAAATTCTTCTTTATATGGAATCAATTCAAAATCCTGCAAACTTCAGAAACCTAGCATCAAGAATTTCTAAGAAAAAACCGATTTTGGCATTGAAAGCAGGAAGATCAGCAGCAGGTGCATCAGCCGCATCTTCACACACAGGTTCATTAGCAGGCGCTGATAAAGCTGCAAACGCTCTTTTGCAGCAATCTGGCGTAATCAGAGAATACTCTTTGCAAAACCTTTTTGCAACAGCAAAAGTTTTTGCTAACTGCCCGATACCTAAAGGTGACAGAGTAGCTATTATTACTAACTCAGGCGGTCCCGGCATTATGGCAACAGACGCTGTTTGCGAATACGGAATGCAAATGGCTAAAATTTCAGATACGACAAAAGAAAAATTAAGAAGCTTCCTGCCGTCTGCAGCATCTGTTAAAAACCCGATTGACATGATTGCATCAGCACCTATTGAACACTATAAACAAACTCTTGAAACGGTTATTGCCGACGAAAATGTTGATATGATTATGGTAATCTACTTACCGTTCTTAGGTTTGAAAGATATTGACGTTGCAAAAGCGGTTATGGAAATTAAAGAACAATATCCGCACAAACCTGTTATCGGCGTGTTTATGACCAAAAACGAATTCTTTACAAAACTTTCCGATATGAAGGTTAACATGCCGTTCTTTATGTACGCAGAAGAAGCTGCTGATGGATTCAACAGATTAAATCAACAAAGACTCTGGATGGAAAGACCGCAAGGCAAAGTTCCCTGCTACGATGTTGATAGAGCTAAAGTTGAAAAAATCATCAAATCAGCACTTTCAGAAGGCCGCGATCAATTAACAACTCTGGAATCAATTGATGTTTTACAAGCTTACGGCATCAGAGCTTGCAAATACGGTCTTGCAACAAATGAAGAAGAAGTCGTAACGTTAGGCAACTCAATCGGATATCCAGTTGTTATGAAAATGACTTCAAAAACCACCTCACACAAAACCGATGTCGGCGGTGTTAGAGTAAACATCCAATCAGAAGAACAACTTCGTGCAGAATACAAAGACCTGATTGAAAAATTAACCGAAAAAGGACTTATTGAAGGACTTGAAGGCGTAATTATTCAGGAAATGGTTAAAGGCAACCGCGAAATGGTCTGCGGTATTGCAACAGATCCGCAATACGGCCCGATGATGATGTTCGGTTTAGGCGGTGTGTTTGTTGAAGCTTTAAAAGATGTAACCTTTAGAATTGCACCTTTGACTGATCAAGACGCAAAAGAAATGGTTAAATCTGTTAAGGCATACAAATTATTACAAGGTGCAAGAGGCACTAAACCTGCTGATATGGAACAAATTGAAGAAACACTTCTTCGTTTGTCACAACTGGTTAATGACTTCAAATTCATCGACGAACTTGATATCAACCCGTTGTTAATCAGCGAAAAAACTGGTGAAGGTATTGCAGTTGACGGCAGAATTAAGGTCCGAATAAATGAAGCTAAAGAAGTTTTGGCTTGTGAATGTGCTGCTTGCTCTTGCTGAACAGCTAACTGAAAATATTAAAAAGCTCTCCTAAACGGAGGGCTTTTTAATAGCAAATTATTTTTTCAGAAGTTTTATAAATTTTACAAGGACAAACCAATGCAGATACAAAAAACAAATACATTTTCTCCGAATTTTCAGGCAATACATATTGCAAATACACGAAATTACTTAAAAAGCACCGAAACGACAATAAAACTCTATTCTTTAGATGCAAAAAATGACAAGACTTTTTTGAAAAGTCTACCGCAAAGAATTAAAATGGAAAAACTCATGCCGGATTTGTCCACACCTGAATACGACCGATGGAACGAAATGCTCGAATATGCGGTAGATAATGCATTGCTTGATGACAGAAAAACAATTCTTGCCTCAGTTGACAACAAACCTTGCGGCTTGCTTGTATTTTTACCGGGCAAAAGCAAATTCCATCTGGATTGTATATGCACATGGCCGGTGGATTTCGGTAAAAAAGTGCAACTTGCAGGAACAACTCTTTTCAAACAATTATTTGAAATTTTTCAAAAATCCAAAGCAAATAAAATAAAACTGGAAGCCATAACTAACGGACCCTATGACACTGTTTCCAAATATAAAAAATTAGGATTTATCGAATGCGGAGGAGAAGGCCATGAAATCTATATGGAAACCACCGCACCAAAAGTAAAAAATACGCTTAAACGACTTGATAATTTAATTTTTACAGAAGAAATTGCAAACAGTCCGAAAGAAAATCTTCTTGATACACTGGACTTATAAATTTAAAACACTTTTTACCGGAATTTCCAAAGAATTTGCCAGATCAACAATCTTTTTTACTGTAAGATTTTGCTCGCCGCGTTCAACTTTGCCAATATAATTTGTGTGAACATTTGCAAGTTCAGCAAACTTTTCCTGAGAAAGCATTCTTTTAGTTCGTTCAACACGAAATTTTAGCCCAATCTGCTTTAACACATCTTTGTAATCTTCCATAAAAAAATTTTATACTATTAACAATGTGTATTCTATACTATTATAATAGTGTACAAAGGAGGAAATTATGAAAAAAGCGTTTACATTAGCAGAAGTATTAATTACTTTGGGAATAATAGGCATTGTTGCAGCCATGACAATTCCGACATTGATAACCAATTACCAAAAAAATATCACGATAACGAGATTAAAGGAGGTATACAGCACCTTTGCAAACATATTACTGCTGGCGAAGGCAGAACATGGTGACACACAATACTGGGAGAACGCAATAGGTCAAAGCATAACAAATAAAGAAACAGCTACGACAAAATTTTGTGAAAAATACATAATACCATATCTAAGCGGGGCAAAAATTCATGGATACAAAAAACTTGCAGAGGCCGGGATTGACAACTATGTTGCAATGAACGGACAAGCTATCGCTAACGGAAATCTTACATCAAATACCACAGACGGCTACTATATTATTGAATTAAAAAACGGTCAGATAATATTTATAAACTACGGGCACGACGGGAATTTAATAATGCAGCATGTTAGTGTCTATACCGATAGGCCGTATTAACGGACCAAACGCAATTGGACGAGATACTTTTCTATTTAAATACGATTTAAAAAAGGGAAGATTTATACCTTACGGTTATGATGAAAGGACACACGATTATTTAAAACAGCATTGCACTAAAGACGCGGAATGGAGCAGTCTTGAATGCGCAGCACTTATTATGAAAGACGGCTGGGAAATAAATTACTGGTAATATGTAACGAACAATTCACAATCAACATTCAATGAATTATTAAATGCTATAATCGACTTATGAATTACATATTTTATTTTCTGATTGTAATTTCAATAATATTCGGCGCAATAAACGGCAGATTAACTGATGTTGTGAATTCCATTCTGACAGGTGCGGAACTTTCCGTCAAGGTGGCATTTTCGTTGATAGGCATAATGGCGTTTTGGCTGGGGATGATGAAAATAGCCGAAGAATGCGGACTTATAAAAATTATCGCAAAAATTATAAAGCCTGTCACAAAGCGTTTGTTTGATGAAATTCCGGAAGAAAGTCCGGCGCTTGGCGACATTGCAATGAATTTTGCAGCAAATGCCTTTGGCTTAACCAATGCAGCAACCCCAATCGGTTTAAAGGCAATGGATGAATTACAAAAGGAAAATATTGAAAAAACTTCCGCATCAAACGCTATGTGTATGCTTCTTGCAATGAATACTGCCGGATTTCAGCTAATACCGGCAACAGTACTTGCTGTTTTAATCGGAACAGGTTACAAAAACCCGACAGAAATAATCGCACCGACACTTCTGGTCACAACAATTGCATTTATCTCAGCAATTATTTTAGCCAAAATCTTCCAAAGATTTTGGGCCATACAAAACCCTCGCCCCTTGAGGGAGAGGGAGCAGTTGTGCGAGCAAAGCGAGCTACAAATGCGGGTGAGGGATGGTGAAACATGTTCCAACAAATAATGAACCTCCTGTCACTGTGGGCTTTACCTGTAATCCTTTTGCTGATTCTCACAATGGGGTTAGTTAAAAAAATTCCTATATATGAAACATTTACAACCGGCG
>CALUQQ010000012.1 GCA_944322955.1 Candidatus Gastranaerophilales bacterium | reverse complement strand
ATATCCGATTGTCGCTGAATAAAGTCCGTCAAAAATAATATTTTTGTTGAATTCACGTATTTTATCAAAATTAATCAAAGATTTTATATGCTCAAAATATTTAGGTGCAAAATCAAATTCTTTTACGGAACCCTTTATTTTCGGCTCAAATTCAGCCCCTAGATTTGCAACAATTTCATCAGTAATATCACTTGTTGCAGGTCCCGCATAATCAGGAATAAATTTTATTCCCAAATATTCCGGCGGGTTATGAGATGCCGTAAACATAATTGCGCAGGCGTCTTTAATTTTTGCATTATAGGCAAGAACAGGCGTCGGAATAACTTTATTACTTAATAAAACTCTAAACCCTAATCCGGCAAGACTATCCGCGCATTGTTTTGCAAATTCTTTTGCCATATTCCTCGGGTCATAACCCACAAGAATTTTTTTGTAAATTCCGAAATTATCAAAAACGTATTTTGCGATTGCCTTTGTCACAATCTCTACATTTTCGCCTGTAAAATCAACCCCTGTCACAGCTCTCCAGCCGTCGGTTCCAAACTTAATATTTGCCATTTGTCTTGCCCTTTTTCTTTATTATGTTATAATTTTAACTGAAATACGGAGTTTAGTAAATATGGAATTTAAAAACGTATTAAATATTGCCTATCTTGGTCCGGAAGCATCATTTTCAGAAATGGCACGCGATGTATTCTGCCAAAAATACAATATTAACACATTCTCAACTCCCCTAAAAACAATTACCGATGTCGTGGAATTTGTGGACAAAAATCCTTTTACTCTCGGGGTTATTCCTGCCGAAAACTCCATCGACGGAACACTCAGAGCATCCCTTGACAGCCTGATGATGACACAAAATCCAAATATAAAAATTTTATCGGAAGTTGTTCTGCCTATTGAATACTGCCTTTTATCCAGAACAACAGAATTTTACAGTATAACCGGAATAATAGGAACGCCTTATCTTCTGGGTAAATGCCAGGAATTCATAAAACATGAACTTCCCCTGCATCTGAACATTATTGAAAACACTACAATGTCCGAATGCGCAAGAAATCTTTCAAATTATAACCTGACCTACGGTTCCATAGGAAACCGAAAAACCGCAGAAACTTACAGGCTGAATATTTTGAAAGAAAACATAAATGACGACAAAACGAATAGGACAAGATATATTTTAATCGGTAACTTTGAAACACCTGTTACCGGAAACGACAAAACCACAATAGCTTTTGCAACCAACAATACACCCGGTGCTTTATTAGAAATTTTAAAAATATTTTTGGAAAACAATATAAATCTGACATACATTTCTTCTCAGCCTTCAAAAGATGATATGGAAGAATACATATTTGTAGTGAATTTTAACGGACATATAAAAGAAAGAAATATAGCCGAAGTCTTAAATTCAATCAAATCCAGAACTATATTTTACAGATTTTTAGGTTCTTATGAAAAAAGTCACGCATAATTTTCAATTTTTTTGTTATAATTAGACAAGAGGAAAAATTATGGAAATAAGAGAAGAATTTATAGAACAGGCAAAAAAATTATCGCGCGGGGCAGAGATTTTACCCGGCGGGATTGAAGAATTAGCTGTGAAATTACAGCATGCAAAAGATACAAACACACCTTTGAGGGTAAAGCTCGGAATGGATCCGACAAGACCGGATTTACATCTTGGACATACCGTTGTAATGCGTAAATTAAGAGAATTTCAAAAACTCGGACACAAAGTCGTTTTAATTGTGGGCGGAGCAACGGCAATGGTGGGCGATCCTTCCGGAAAATCCGAAACAAGACCGTCTTTGACGAAAGAACAGGTTGAGGAGAATGCCAAATCTTATTTTGAACAGATGTCAAAAGTTGTAGACGTCGAGAAAGCCGAAGTCGTAAATAATGCTGACTGGCTACACAAAATGAGCTTTACGGATCTTTTGAAACTCGCAGCCCAAATGACGGTTGCACAGATGATGACACGCGACGATTTTGCAAAACGTTATGCGGAAGGCAGACCGATTTCGGTTCACGAATTTTTCTACCCTCTTATGCAGGCATACGATTCTGTTGTAATTGATGCGGATATTGAACTTGGCGGAACAGACCAAAGATTCAATACCCTTTTGGGACGCCAAATTCAGGAAGCTTACGGCAAAAAATACCCGCAAATGGTTATGCTTTTGCCTTTGATTGAAGGTACTGACGGACTGGTTAAGATGTCAAAAACCTATCCGGAACATTGTATTTCACTGACTGACAGTGCAAAAGATATGTTCGGCAAATTAATGAGTATTCCTGATACATTAATACTTAAATACTTTACGCTTTTGACTGACGTATCCGATACAGAACTTAAAAATATTGAAGAAAGCTTGAAAAATCCTCAGATTAACCCGAGAGATTTAAAATTGAAACTTGCTTATATGATTACGGAAGAATACCAAGGTAAAGAAGGCGCAGACCACGCTCAGACAGAATTTATAAATGTGGTTTCAAATAAAGGAATTCCTGAGGACATCCCTGAAATTAAAACAGAAAACGGCAAAGGAATTTTGGACTTGTTGGTTGAACTCAACTTTGTACAGTCAAAAGGTGAGGCAAAACGCTTAATTCAAGGCGGCGGGGTAAAAATCGACGGTGAAAAAATTACCGATATGGCTTATACCTTGAATTTTGAGGAAAGTATAATATTACAGGCAGGTAAAAGAAAATTTGCCAAACTGGTAAAATAAAATGTTCAAACTTATTAAACGCGGAATAACAAAAGTAAAAGAAGATATACAGGTAATTTACGACAAAGATCCGGCAGCAACAAATATTTTTGAAGTTTTGTTGTGTTATCCGGGACTGCATGCGCTTATTGCCTACAGATTTGCGCACAGATTACACAAATGGCATATACCTTTAATCCCGAGAATAATTTCATATATCACAAGAATTATAACAGGAATTGAAATCCATCCCGGCGCAAGAATCGGAAGAAGATTTTTTATAGATCACGGAGAAGGCGTTGTAATCGGCGAAACAACAACCATTGGTGATGATGTATTGATTTATCAGCAGGTAACACTCGGCGGCACAGGCAAAGAACATGGCAAACGCCACCCTAGTCTGGGAAATAACGTTATAGTCGGAGCAGGTGCAAAAATTTTAGGTAACATTTCAATTGGTGATTACGTAAGAGTAGGTGCCGGTTCAGTTGTTGTGGAAGATGTTCCGGAATATTCAACTGTTGTAGGCGTACCGGGCAGAATAGTTCATCGCAAAATCCGCGACAAAAACGGAGTTTTAATGCATAACAGAATTCCTGATCCTGTCAGATGCGAGCTTAACAGACTTAAATATGAAGTTCAGGAGTTAAAAGAAAAACTCAACGCATTACAAAATTGACTTAATTATTAAAAATTGATATAATAAATATGTACATAACAAACGGAGGTAAAACAATGGGCGCAAATACGCACTATGACTACTTTTCACTCAGGGGGGGGGGCAGTAGCTTAACCTCCGCAGATAATTCTTTTTTAGACCATTGCGAGGGAGCGGAGCGTGAGCAAGCAGAGGCTGGAGGGCTTTGCGAGGGCAAAGACCGCAACGCCGTTTATTGCGA
>CALUQQ010000011.1 GCA_944322955.1 Candidatus Gastranaerophilales bacterium | reverse complement strand
GGTCAAAATGTTTTTGTCCGAACTCGACGGACCCAAAGTGGCGATGATCTTAGTCTTTCGCATATATTTCTCCTGTAACCGTAAAGATTATACGGCATACGCGCGCAAAAGTAAAACGTTTGGCGGGGGAGAGGGGTGTATGATATTTTATTAACGAATTTGACGCAAAACAAAGGGAGCGGCACTTGTGCCGAACTCCCTGTTTTTTGGATCGCTTCAAGCCGACGCTCGAAGCGCTGTGTAAGGGCGATAAAAAAGATATTTTCAAGAGTTTTCGTATGGACTTGAACCTATGTGTATGCAATAAATTTATCATCCGTTGGTTCACATAAATTAAATATAAAAAATTTTGTGTGTTTTTTGGCACTTATCAATTTAGGGGTTAATTATCTTGTGTCTAATCCATTTTGTATACCCTTTTGTTAGTAATAAAATGTCAATAGGGCCACCACAAGTTCCAAGCCCTGTTTGAAATCTGTGTATCTTGCAAGTTATGTCAATTAAAAATTCCGCAAAATCTATTCCATCTTTCAACTGCATAAAATTCCATTCTATCGGTATGGCATTAGCTCCAGTTAAAATATTTGATATGACCTGGGATTCTCCATTCCATATTACTCCACAATGATCTTGCGTATCTGCTTCTAATGTCAAAGTGTCGTTAATTATTCGATATACACATTTTTTTATGTCATTATATCCGCAAACATGAAAAATTAAATCCCCTTGATATTTTCCAACAACATATTTGCGCAACTTTTCTGCAATAGTTTCGATTGTATCAGCATCGTTTACTTCTTCTTGCTCAAATATCCTTATAAAATCCGCTATTGTTTTGCCATCAATTACTTGCGCACCACAACTGGAAATGCCTACACTTTCACTTTTTATTAAAAATAACTTTTGACCGTTATCACTTAATGTATGCCTATCTTTTGTCCCATCAGTATGTGTGGTAGTACCTGTAATTCTACTATCCGCACTCATAATAATGCCTTCTTTTAAATAAACGCTCGCAATAATTGACATATTTCAAACTCCTTTTCGTTTATTGTATAATTATATCATAAAACTGTTGTGCATTCAACTATAATGAAGAGGTTTTAGAGTTTATTTCATGATATAATTTTGAAAAGGAGGATTGTATCATGAAATCAAAATTTACTAACGAAGAAAAACAGGCAATCTTGGAACGCTACATATCAAAATCCGAGTCGCCTACAAGTATTATCAAATCTGTTGGAATTTCAAAAAGCACCTTCTACAAGTGGCTATCAGATTATAGAACGGAGCAAGCGGAAGCCAAACGAAAAGGCTTAACATTGCTAAATTTCAACTTACTTGAAGCTAAAGTTAAAAGGTTAGAAGGTATTATCGAAATCATCAAAAAGGCGAATGTATTACCTAACGCCCCTTTACAACAAAAGTTATATGCGGCGGAAAAATTATCTGGTGAATATAGCGTTCATATGATATGCGATGCATTGGACATAGCTCGTGGAACTTATTACAACCACATGTTCCGCAATAAAAAAGATAATACGTGGTATGCCAAACGGCGAGAAGCCCTCCGTATTCAAATACAAGAGGTTTTCGATGAAAACAGCCAAATTTTCGGTGCGAGAAAAATAGCTGCTATTTTACGAAATAGAGGAGTTAAAGTAAGCGATGAAATGGTACGAGAATTAATGAAAGATTTGGGACTTGTAAGCATTCGGCAAGAGGCAAAGAAACTTTATACCGATGACATAAAAAGGCACAAAAATTATCTTAATCAAGAATTCGATCCTGATGCTCCCAATCAAGTATGTGTAAGTGATATCGCCTATTTCAAATGTAACGGAAAGTCTTATTATATTTGTGTTATCATCGACTTGTATGCGAGAAAAGTTATTTCCTATAAAGTAGGAAAGAAAAATAGCACACAACTCATAAAAACAACTTTCAAGCAAGCCTATGAAAATCGGCAACCGTCATCCTCTTTGATTTTTCATGCTGATCGAGGCGCAAACTATTGTTCCAAGACCTTAAATGATTATATAAAAACGTTGGGTATTACTCGCTCATTCTCCCGTCCATATGTGCCATACGACAATTCCGTTATCGAATCTTTCTTCGCTTCCTTAAAAAGAGAAGAATTATATAGAAAGAAATATCGTACAGAGGGCGAATTGCTCCAAGCTATTGATGATTATATGGAATTTTACAACATGCGCCGTCCTCACGCTAAGATCCAATACAAGACGCCCGAACAAAAAGAACGTGAATATTCAGTAATATTCGGAAGTTCCCATAACGAGTAATCGGACTATGGGGGTTCAAAAATAATCTTTTGATTTTAATTGTATGCCGATTTTGAGTTTTTCTTTTTTGTAGTCCGATATAAAAATTAAAAAAGCGACCTCTAAAAGCCGCTTAAATAAAGGGGAAAATATGAAGACACCATTGTTATTCGAACTTTGAGGGTTCGGATTTCAATGGTGTCTTCAGCGTGGTGGAGATGAGGGGAGTCGCCTTACAGCGAGCGCCCAAGTTGGGGGACGCCACGATACGGGAGTATCGTGGCGCGCGAGCGTGCAGCCTGTCTGCTTGACGAAGGCAAGCAACAGGGGTGCACTCCCCACAGCG
>CALUQQ010000010.1 GCA_944322955.1 Candidatus Gastranaerophilales bacterium | reverse complement strand
AAAAAAAAGCTATGTACTGAGGTGCATAGCTGTTGATTAGGGATATGTGTATCTTAGTCTCTAAGGAGTATGGTTTTATATTAGCAGAGGATGTAAAAAATAAAATCATACGTTTTATTGATGTTTTAAAAAATTTGCTAAAAATTTTTTAGTGGTACAATAAAATTATAAAGCGGTATCGTCTAGTGGTTAGGACGGGAGATTCTCATTCTCCAAACAGGGGTTCAATTCCCCTTACCGCCGCCAAGTGATAAAAAAATAGAGATGGGCTTTATGAAAAAAATTTTGTGTTTTGGAGATTCAAATACTTTTGGTTTCAACCCGGAAAATGCCGGAAGATATGATAAACAAAATCGTTGGAGCGGTATTTTATCGAAAATTCTCGGTAATGAATACTATATAGCAGAAGAAGGCATGAATAACCGTACAGCATTTTTTGCTTATCCTGCAGCATTAAAACAAAGCGGTGGTGAATATCTGCCCATTTATATCAAAAAACACAATGATTTTGATATATGCATAATTCAACTTGGTACAAATGATGCCCAAATATCTTATCAACTTGATGAAAATGTCGTAAGAACAGGATTAAGAAGGATGATATCCGCAATAAGAAAAGCAAATCCTAAAACTAAAATAATACTTGTACCACCCGTAAAAATTACTAAAGATATACTTCATAGTGAATTCAGAATACTTTTTGACACCATATCTATGGAAAAAATTCTCAGAACATTTCCGGTTTGGGAAAAATTTGCCAAAAATAATAAATGTTTATACTTTGATTTTAACAAAATTGTTACACCTTGCAAAATAGACGGACTTCATTATACTAAAGAATCTCATCAAATCATAGCTGAAAAATTGGCTGAATTTATCTTAAATATACAATAAATTAATTTTCTTCAAATTCCTTTAAAAATTCAGCCGGAGTTTTCCCAAAATTATTTGCTATTTTTTCCAAAATTCCGACTTTTATACCCTGTTTTAAATTTTCTATTCTACACAAAATTGCACAGTCAATATCTGCTTCTTGTGCAAATTTGTTTAATGATATACCTAGCCTTTCCCGTCTTTGTTTTATATATTTTCCTAATTCTGAATATTGCATTTATTGAGATTATGCAATATAATATTTACAAAATCATTGAGATTTCTCAATAGTAATAATTCAAATGAAAGGAAAAATATGACAAAAGAATTGTACAAAACGGGCTTTACACTTGCAGAAATTTTAATAACGCTTTAAATAATCGGAATAGTCGCTGCCATGACAATACCGACAATAATAGCAAATTATAAAGAAAAAAAATTAATAACTAAAAACCAAATCAACTTGGAAAAGATGCTTTTATAATAACAATTACAAAAAACGAATATTCTCCGGCTTGTTCTATATTTGGCGGCTGCATTGAAGATATTATAAAATATAACAAACTGCCTGATAACGTAAATGATTATGAAATAGGAGGAGATTTTATCAAAAATAATTAGCAGCCCAACGGATTTAAAAATCTTATAAATATAATACAATCCAAATATGAAAGAGTCTCTATGGTATTATGCGCTTAATAAATCACCTCTGACACCACCTGACTGGGCATTTTCGATTACCTGGACTATTCTTTACATAACAATTGCGCTTTCTTTATTTTTTTACATAAAAGACGGTATCCGGCAAAATAAAATTATACCGCTTGTAGTATTTTCCATGCAAATACTGTTAAATCTCCTTTGGTCGCCGGTCTTTTTTGACTCTCACAATATAAAACTTGCATTTGTAATAATTATATTATTAATTGCTATAGTTTTTATAAATATTATTTTATTTTATAAACAGTCCAAGACTGCGGCTTATCTTTTGATACCATATTTTTTATGGCTAATCTTTGCCGCTTATCTGAATTATGAAATCGTCGCTTTAAATTAACTTTATCTATAAAATACTCCAACATTTTATCCAAAATGTTGTAATATTTTAATGCTTGAATTAACAACAATTTTAAAACATATCCCGATACTAGAGCTATAAAAAATTACAAAAATTAACAAACGCAACAATCCAATTTTATCTGTGATAACATTATTGAGAGGTGATTAAAATTTATTATAACATTTTAGATAAAATGTTATAAATGAAACGGAGAGCCAACTTAATGTCACAGCCTTTAATATCAATAATAGTTCCTGTGTACAAAGTCGAAAAATATTTAAGACAATGTATAGAAAGTATTATTAATCAAACATTGACGGATATTGAAATAATATTAATTGATGAAGGCGACCTGGATGAATGCCGAAAAATAATTGATGAATATGAAGCAAAAGACAAACGAATTAAAACAATCCACGAAAAAAACGGAGGATACGGAGCATCCATGAATAAAGGTTTTGCTATTGCCTCCGGCGAGTACATCGGAATTGTTGAAGCCGATGATTTTGTCGACAAAAATATGTTTCTTGATTTATACAAAATAGCAAAAGAAAATGACGCCGATATAGTAAAATCCGACTTTTACAATTACAACACTGTTAAAAACCAGTCGATCAAAGCTTGTAATCTTATAAAAGTTAAAACAAATAAAATCCTTAACGTCAAAAACAATCCTTCAATTCTTCGAATAGTACCGTCAATTTGGAGTGCAATTTATAAACGAGAATTCTTAAAAAAATACAATATAAAATTTTTAGAAACAAAAGGCGGAAGCTATCAAGATACCTCTTTTGCTTTTAAAACACTGTCTCTTGCCGAAAAGATTGTTTTCACGCCAAAGGCATACCTTTATTACAGAACTGATAATGAATCATCTTCCGTAAATAACAGCGAGAAAGTTTTTCCCATATGCGATGAATACACTGAAATTACAAATTTTGTAGAAAGCCATCCTGATTTAAAAGAATATATTAATACACCGAAACTACTTAATCAATATTTTACATATCTTTGGAATTTAAAACGGATTAAACCTGAATTCAGAGAACAATTTATTGACAAATTCACTGATGAATTTAGAGAATTCTACAATAAAAATGAACTGACAAAAGATTTTTATAAAAAGGTCGATCCGAAAATTATAAATTTACTGATAAATGATAAGAAAAAATTCACTGATTATATTGATAGGCTCATACGAAAAAAATTAAGACATGATAAGCGTAAAAAACTTTTTTCAATACGTTTAAACACATCCAAGTTGAATGTCATCCTATTTGGCAAACAGTTAATAGCTAAGGATTTCTCGAGGTGGTTATGCAAACTGTAATAATAGCTGGCGGAAAAGGTACAAGATTAGGACTAAAAGATATTCCGAAACCAATGGTTAAAATAGACGGCAAACCACTTTTGGAGCATCAAATTGAACTTGCAAAAAAATACGGCTCAAAAGAATTTTTTATTCTCTCCGGTCACCTTGCACACGTTATTGAAGAATATTTTGGTGACGGAGAAAAATTCGGAGTAAAAATTCACCATATAGTTGAACCATATCCGCTTGGAACAGCAGGAAGCCTGAAACTTCTTGAAGGAAAACTCGACAAAAAATTTATGGTATTTTACGGCGATGTGGTAATGGATTTTGACATACAAAGTTTTATTGAATTTGATGCAAAACACCCAGATTCAATCGGCACAACACTTGTACATCCAAATGACCACCCTTATGACAGTGATTTATTGGAAATTGATAAATCCGGCAGAGTTATAAAAATGTTTCCTAAACCGCATGAAAAAAATAAGTATTACCAAAATCTTGTAAATGCTGCTATTTATATTTTTTCTGATAGAATTTTTAATTTCATAAAAGATGGCATTTCTCAAGATTTCGGCAAAAACATATTACCGGAAATAGTAAAACGCGGAGAAATTTTATATGCTTATAAAACACCAGAATACATAAAAGATATGGGAACTGCCGAAAGATTTGAAAAAGTTAAACAAGATTTTATCTCCGGTAAAGTTGCAAGATTAAACAAACAAAACAAACGCCCCTGCATATTTTTAGACCGTGACGGCGTAATGAATAAAAATATGGATACCAACCCGACAGTTGAAAATTTTACACTGCTGGAAGGTGTTCCAAATGCCGTAAAACAAATCAACAAAAGCGATTATCTGGCAGTTGTTGTAACTAATCAACCGATGATTGCTAAAGGATTTGTAACTTTTGAAGAAGTTGAAGAAACACATAAAAAAATGGAAACTCTTTTGGGAAATGAAGGAGCTTTTGTTAACGCAATCTATTACTGTCCACACCATCCGGATAAAGGCTTTGAAGGAGAAGTCCCTGAATTAAAGATTGACTGCGAGTGCAGAAAACCAAAACCCGGAATGCTTTTAAAAGCGGCGGAAGAATTAAATATTGATTTAAACGCATCCTGGATGATTGGCGACAGCAACCGGGATATTGAAGCAGGCAAAAATGCAGGCTGCAAAACAATTTCCATAGGCGAAATTTCAAAAAGCGATTACACAGCAAAAAATTTATTACAAGCAATAGAAATAATTATGAAAGGAAAAACAAATGAGTAAAAATGTATTGATCACAGGCGCTACCGGCTTTGCAGGAAGCCACCTTATGGATTATATTCTGGAAAATACCGATTACAAAGTATTTGTACTTAAAAGAATGAATTCAAGCTTAAAAAATATTCAACATGCACTTGACAAAATCACATTAATAGACGGTGATTTATTAGATGAAACAAGCTTAATCAACGCAATAAATATTGCAAAACCTGATCAAATCTATCATTTAGGAGCATTAAGCTGGGTAACACCCTCTTGGAACATGCCGGCAGTTTATATGCAGACAAATGCAATAGGTACGATTAATCTATTTGAAGCAATGCGGATAACAAATTGCAAAGCAAGAGTATTAACAAGTGCAACACCCGAAGAATTCGGCGATGTACCTGCTGATATGATACCTATTACGGAAGAAACAAGAATCAAACCGATTAACCCATACGCTGCAAGTAAAGCTGCACAGGATATGGTCTGCATAACATATCAGGCAAGTTACGGTATGGATATAGTAAGAACAAGAGCATTTAACCATGAAGGTTCAAGACGAAATATTCATGGCGCAATTGCATCTTTTGCTTACCAAATAGCCTGCATTGAAGCAGGACTTCAAGAACCTGTAATCAAAGTGGGCAATCTTTCAGCAACACGCAACTTCACGGATATCCGCGACACCGTAAGAGCTTATTTCCTTGCTATGGAAAAAGGTGTTTCCGGAGAATTATATTTAATCGGAACAGATCAGATTTACACAATGGAATCTTTATTGAAAAAATTAATTTCTCACTCACCTAAAAAAGATGTAATCAAAATAGAAGTAGATCCGGCAAGAGTTCGTCCAACTGAACTTATGACCTTTATCGGTGATTTCAGCAAATTCAAAAAACTGACAAACTGGGAAATTAAATACAAAATAGACGAAACTCTTGAATTTGTTCTGGATTATTGGAGAAACGAAGTCAAAAATAACCAGCTGAGAGGTCAATAATGAATATATTAGTTACGGGAGCAAACGGTTTTATCGGCCGAAAACTATGCGAAAAACTAACTCCGGGCAATACAGTCATCGGAATTGGCAGACACAACACGCAAATTAAAGACGTAGTATACATGCAAGCAGATATTACAGATAAAGAAATTTTAAAAAAATTATTTATCCAATATCATTTTGACGCCGTGTACCACCTAGCTTCCGTAACTTTTCATGACGATATTGTAAATCAAAAACAAAAAACTCTTGAAATAAGCCTTAAAGGTACGGAAAATTTAGTTACTTTATTCAATGAGTATTGTTCAAATGCTAAATTCATCTATACTTCAACAGGCAAAGTCTACGGCGGAAAACATGATGAACCTATATCGGAAAATATAATAATTACACCTGACAATATCTTGGGTAAATCAAAATATTTAACGGAACAACTTATTGATTATTATGCACCGGATAACAAATCCAATCAATTCACGATATTAAGAATTTTCAATGTTTACGGCTATGGTCAAAGAGAAAGTTTTGTTATTCCGCATATCATCAAACATATTAAAGAAAACCAAACAATACCTTTAGGAAACCTTAATGACAAACGTGATTATGTATATATTTCAGATGTGATAGACTGTTTGATTTCAATTTTAAATAATACATGTTCATATAAACAAAATTTGGAAAGATTCAATGTCGGAACAGGCCGGGCTAATTCTGTGAGAGATATTTTAAATAACATAGAAAATATGCTTGGACGAAAACTTGAAATAAAAGTAATAGATGACCGCAAACGCAATGACGAATCATCTATAGAATATTGTGATTATTCAAAATTAAAACAATTTTTTAATTGGGACCCAAAAGTTTCGCTCTATGACGGGTTATTAAAGATTTTAAGAGAGGAAAATCTGATATGATAATAACAAGAACACCATTTAGAATAAGTTTTGCAGGCGGCGGAAGCGATTTAAAAAATTACTATGAAAAATTCGGCGGGTCGGTACTTTCCGTTTCCATAAATAAATATATTTATCTTTCAATGCACCCGTATTTTGACGAAAATGCATATCTTTTGAAATATGCCAAAACAGAGCAGGTCAAATCCGTTGATGAAATTCAGCATCCAATTATAAAAACAGTATTCAAAAAATACGGTATAGCAGGTGTAGATTTCAATTCAAGTGCTGATATTCCGTCGGGAACGGGTCTTGCATCATCTTCAGCATTTACCGTTGGGCTTATAAATCTGTGTAATGTTTATACAGACAACTACAAAAACAAAGAAGATCTTGCAAAAGAGGCCTGTGAAATTGAAATAGAAGATTTGAAAGAGCCTATAGGCAAACAGGATCAATATGCGTGTGCATGCGGCGGATTAAATTTTATACAATTTCATAAATGCGGGAACGTGGATGTAGAAAAATTATATCTGCCGACAGATGCTTATCATGTCCTTGAGAAAAATCTTTTAATGTTTTATACAGGCAAAACTCGAGCTGCAGGAAGCATTTTAGCCGAGCAGAAGAAAAATACAACAAACGACCAGGCAAAAATTAATAATTTGCATAAAATGGTTCAATTGTCAAAAGATTTAAAAGCAGAACTTTTAAAAGGCAACACGGACGCTATGGGCGAAATTCTACATGCCGGCTGGATGTACAAAAAAGAACTGGCAAACGGCATTTCAAATCCGGATATTGACTATTACTACGATTTAGCAATGCAAAACGGCGCAGGCGGAGGCAAACTTTTAGGAGCCGGCGGCGGCGGCTTTTTATTGTTTTACGTGGAAGAACAACATAGAACAAAAGTCCGACGGGCTTTAAAAGATTTAAAAGAAATAGATTTCAAATTTGATAACAAAGGGACAAATGTAATTCATTACAGCAAAGCAAAATTATACAGGAGCGAATTATGATAGAAGGGATTAACAATTATCTAAGCCGTTTGCAAAACTGCATAGACAACCTTGACAGAAAAGAAATTGACACATTCATCAAATTACTTTTACAGGTAAGAGATGAAGGCCGGACAATTTTTATTCTAGGAAACGGCGGTTCTGCGGCAACAGCAAGCCATTTTTGCTGCGATTTTAATAAAGGCATGAGTTACGGACTGGATAAAAAGTTCAAAATGATTTGCCTAAACGACAATGTGGCAACAATGATGGCTTACGCAAATGACGTAAGCTATGAGAATATATTTGTAGAACCCTTAAAAAACTTTTTCAAAGAAGGCGATATGGTAATCGGAATATCCGGCAGCGGGAATTCAAAAAATGTTTTAAAAGCGATAGAATACGCAAACGAACATAACGGATTAACCATAGGCCTGACAGGCTATAACGGCGGGGATTTGAAAAAAATTGCAAAATATTCTGTCAATGCAAACATTAATAACATGCAAATAACCGAAGATATTCACATGATTTTTTGCCATATGATATATGACATTTTGATAAATCAAAATATTGAAAATAGAAAGGAACTAATTTATGGCTAGACCTAAAGTATCAGTTATTGTGCCAATATACAAAGTAGAAAAATATTTAATGCAATGCGTTGATAGCATTTTAAACCAAACATTGAAAGATATTGAAGTTATTTTAGTCGATGAGGGAGACTTGGATGCTTGTCGTGCAATTGCCGATATGTACGAAAGCGGCTTAAAAAAAGATCCTCGAATTATTACTATCCATGAAAAAAACGGCAGTTATGGCGCTTCGGTAAATAAAGGTTTTGATATTGCATCAGGTGAATATATTTCAATAATTGAATCTGATGATTTTATTGAACCAACGATGTTAGAAGAAATGTATGAATACGCTAAAAAACTTGACGCTGATGTTGTAAAAACTCCTTATTATGAATATTTTGAATCAGATAAAGTTACCAAAATATGTTTCTTTATAGACTCTGTTAAAAATATATCAGAAAATAAATTATTTTCAATTAAAGAGAATCCTATTCTAATGGGAATTCACCCATCAATTTGGAGTTGCATATACAAAACAGAATATATTAAAAAAGAATATATTAAATTTTCAACTGACAAAGATCCTTTTGTTGACCACATATTCAAGATAGATTCATTATTAAATACTGACAAAATTGCTTGGCTTAACAAGCCGTTTTATAATCATCGTACTTGGATAAGTAAAATAACAGCGGCTAACTTTAAGCTTTCTGTTCGAATAAGAAGATTTAATGAGTTACACAAATTAGTCGCAAAAAAATATCAGGAACTTTACCCATATTTTGCTAGTTATAATTTAAACGAAGAATACTCCAATACATTTCAAAAATTGAATGAAATTGAACCTTGTCTTTCTTTAAATGATTTACAACTTTTAAAAGAGAACCTTAGTTATATTACTGAACAAGAAATAAACGAATCTAAATATCTCCGGCTTTGGGATAAGAATTTTTTAATAAAAATTAAAAAAGACCCTAGCTTACTGGACAAATATTTAGTGAATAAGAATTTTACAAAACAAAACAATATAATCGGGAATATATACATACTATTTATAAAAATGAGTATCACCCAGAAAAGCTACAAAAAATATTGGATAAAATTGTACAATATATTACCTTTTATTAAGGTAAAACAGAAAAACTCAAGACAAATAAAATTTTATTTGTTTGGATTCATTCCCGTAGCAGAATACAAATCAAAGTAGAGGTTGGACACAAATGCCTAAAATAACTATTATTGTGCCAGTTTATAATGTTGCAAGATATCTTTCTAAATGTTTAGATTCAATCATCGCCCAGACTTTTCAGGATTTTGAACTCATTCTTATTTCTGATGGGCCTGAAAAAGATGATAAAATCTGCAAAGAATATGCTAAAAAATATAACAGAATAACTTTAATAAAAGGTGTCCAAAACGGACTTGGCGGCGCAAGAAACGCAGGACTTGATATTGCAAAAGGGGAATATATAGTTTTTGTAGACAGTGACGATTGGATTGAACCTGAATATTTGGCCAAAATGTATAATGCTATAACACCGGATATAGATATTGTACAATGCGGGACTAATATTATTTTTGAAGGAAAAGAGAATAAAAAATTAAAATATCAAGATGAAAAATATTTTACAATAAATTATAACGGTCAAATTCCGCTGACAAATGATGTTTACGGAAATATAAATGTCGCCGTTTGGAATAAACTATATAAAAAAGAAATAATCCAAAAATATAAAATACGTTTCCCGGAAAATTTAAACAACGAAGACGCTTATTTTAACTGGGCATACTGGTCAGTATGCAAAAATATGTATTGTATACAAGACAAATTGTACAATTATTTACGCAGAGAAAACTCCCTTATGGCACAAACTTTTAACGGCGAAATAGGAAAAAATGTATTAGACCATATGAAAATAGGTGAACTATTCTATAATTTCTTACAAGCAAACGCTTTATTTAAACAACGTGAAGAAGCTTTTTTCACAACTTACTACATCTGCTGGTTATATGTACAAAATAACGGTTCTGAAAAATATAAAAAAATAGGTCATGAAATGGCAAGAAAATTTTTGAATGACAAAAACATCCCTGTTTCACAAGATATATTAATTAAAATCATTCAAACTCCATATGAAAAATTCTGGAGTAAAAACAGTATATTAGAAAATATTTTTTCAATAAAAAACAGTCCGAACATAGCAAATCCACATAAAATTATAACCATATGCGGCATTAAAATTAAGCTAAAAAAAAGAACGAATAAAATTATTATAGTTGATGAAAACGGAGTAGAACACAACCTGTGCAGCAAAGCGAGAATAAAAGGTTTAAAGATTAAAATTTCAGGTACAAATAACACAATAAAAATTCATAGACCTTACAAATTTTCAAACTGCTTCTTTGACATAGATTCCAAAAATGCTTTTTTTGAAATATTACCCAACACTTCATGGGGGATTTCTAATTTTTATGTAAGGTGTAAATATGGAGAAAATCAAGTATTAAAAATCGGCAAAAATACAACTATTGCTGGAGGTATATGCAATCTTGACGAAAATTCACAATTATTAATAGAAGACGATTGCATGCTTGACGGCTATATAAAAATTTTCCCCAGCGATGGTCATAGCATAATAGATATAAGTAATACGACCAAAACAAACGGATGTATGATGTTGAATGAAATAAAAACTCCTATTTTAATACAATCAAATTGTTGGATTGGAGCTGGGACAATTTTATTAAAAAATGCTCAAATTCCACGAGGTTCTATAGTAGGTGCCGGATCTGTCGTCACAAAAAAATTTACAGAAGAAAATTCATTACTAGCCGGTAATCCTGCAAAAATCATCAGACGTAATGTCAAATGGGACAGACTAAGTCCATTTTATTTAAAAAAACAAAAAGGAAACATAAATGCCTAAAATATCAATAATAGTACCTATATATAATGTGGAAAAATATTTAAGAAGATGTCTGGACAGCATAATTTCACAGACATTAAAAGATATTGAAATCATTCTTGCAACTGACGGACCGGAGAACTGTAACAAAATATGCGAAGAATATGCCCAAAAAGACAATCGCATAATAATATTACAAAATCCTGGTAGTTACGGTAAAGGATTCAATAAAGGCTTAGAAATTGCATCAGGTGAATATATCGGAATTGTTGAAGCTGATGACTGGTGTAACCTTGAAATGTATGAAAAATTATACAAAAAAGCCCAGGAATATAATGCCGATGTTGTAAAATGCGGATTTTTTACTATATATGATAAAGAACAAAAAATTGTAACGCTTGGCAAATCAATACCTGAAAATTTCTCAATTTATGATAATTCATGGTTTTTAAGCTGGCAACCTTCTGTATGGAGCTGTATATACAATAAAAAATTTTTGATTGAAAATAATATAAAAATGATTGAAACCAAACAATCATTTATTGATGCCCCATATCATTATGAAACTTTATACAAAGCGAATAAATATATTATAGTAAAAGAACCTCTGTACTATTACTATCAGAAAAATACCACTCAATCCACAAAAAATGTAAACGCAACAGACGGTTTAAATTCTGAAAAATATGCTTATTCAAAAATCACACAATACCCTAAAATCTGGAACGAATTAAAAGAAGGTTTTTTATACGCTACTGTTATGAACCTATTATGGAACTATGAAAATATCCAAAACAAAGAAGACCTAAATGTATTTTGGACAAAAGCCCATAACTATCTAAACGAAATTGATTTATCCGGTATTACTTTTTATTACTTTAAGGATAAATATTTAAAAGAATTTTTTGAGGAATTAAAGAATAACCGGCACGGAAAATTTCATGGAAGAAAAGAAGAAATATGGGTAAAACTATTCCATATAGTTCCTATTTTAAAAATAAAAAACTACCCAAACGGTTTTAAAGTTTGGCTTTTTGATACAATACCATTAGTTGAATTCAAAAAGAGTTATAGTAGTAAAATCAAACTATTTAACTTATTTTATATTATTAGCTGGAGGTAAAAAATGGTACAACTATCGGTCATACTGCCGACTTATAACGCTGAAAAATACTTAAAAGAAGCTGTCGAAAGTATTCTTAATCAAACATTTACGGATTTCGAATTATTAATTATTGATGACAATTCAACCGATAAAACACGTGAAATAATTAATACCTATGACGATAAAAGAATTCGTCTTATTAACGGACCGCGTAAAAATCTTGCTGCAGCATTAAATACAGGGATTAAAGAATCTAAAGGGGAATATATTGCACGAATGGACGCTGATGACATATCTTTTCCGGAAAGATTTGAGGAGCAATTAAAAACCTTTAAAGAACATCCCGAAATAGACATTTTAGGTACAAAAGCAGAATTATTATCTCAAAAAAAATGCAAGGACAAATATTTTTTGCAATTCTTTTATGAAGACAAACCGGAAGTATTTTATATAGGAGCGGTAAACGTATTAAACACATGCGTATTTTGTCATCCGACCGTAATGTTCAAACGGGAAATTTTTGACAAATATAATCTTTTCTATGACGAAAATTATACAGCAGGCGAAGATCAAGAGTTATGGACAAGAGCCGTTCTAATGACAAAACTTGCCGTTTTAAACAAACCGCTTTTAAAATACCGTATACATAATACAAATCTAACCGATAAAATTTGCGATCTCGGTTTAAAATTAACACGTGATGCAAAAATAAAATTACTAAACACACTTCTGCCTTACAATAAGGCAAATTTAAAAAGTTTACAAAATCTTGAAAGTGAATCATACAAAATAAATGAAGCAATAAATACTATGATATCAGAGAACAAACCGTTTGATGAAACTGTAAAAACAACTTTAGCGGAAAAAATTTTTTCGTCAAAAAATATTTATACACTAAGGGGTAAAAGAAAAATTTTAACCTTATTCGGAATAAAATTTAAATTTAAAGTAAAAAGTGATCGAGAAACAGATATTATTGACAAAACCAGCGAAATTGAGCAGCTTTTTTATTCAACAATCAATTTTGTTCCGGTGAAGGATAAGAAAATATTTTTATTCGGGACATCACGCCACAACAATATAGGCGATGCCGCAATTGCGGAAGCTGAAATAAAGTTCGCCGAAAAATACTTTCCTGAATACCAGATTATAGAATTTTCCACATGGGAATTTGATAATAATTTAAAATACTTAAAATACGTAATGACCCCATACGATATGATATGGTGCTCAGGCGGAGGAAACTTTGGTAACAGATATCTTGGGGAAGAAGAATTAAGACGAAAAGTTGTACAAAATTTTCCGCAAAATCCTATATTTATATTCCCGCAGTCAATATTTTTTACAGAAGATAGACAAGGGCTCAAAGAAATTGCCATAAGCAGAAAAATCTATGAAAGCCATCCGAATGTAACTATTATGAACAGAGATCCAAAAAGCCTTGAATACGCAAAAGAATATTTTCCAAACACAAAAAGCTTTTTATTCCCAGATATAGTATGTTCATATCCTTATAATAAAAATTTTGAACGTGAAGGAGTACTTTGCTGCATCCGTGATGTAGGTGATGAAAGCGCGATGAATGAGGAACAATACAACCAAGTAATGAATTTTACCAAAAATTTAAACATACCGGTTGACTATACCAAAAATTTATATTCTGAATCATATATATCTAAATTCAAAAGAAATTACATTGTAGAAGAACAATTAAACAACTTTGCCAAACACAAATTTGTCATCACCGACAGACTGCACGGTTTGATATTTTCCATCATAACCAAAACGCCGTGTATTGCAATAAAATCACAAGATCACAAACTAAAAGAATTTTTAAATTTTCTAAAGGATTGCAAAAGCATTATTTATATTGATACAGATATTGACAAATTAGCTGACGCAGCAAAAAAAATCCAAACGATTTCGGATACTGATTATCCGGAATGGCAGAAACAATTTGATAATATGTTTGAAATGATAAAAAATGAAAGGGGAATAAAATAATGAATAAAAAAACTTATGTAAAATTTATAGATTTCTCAATTCCTATGAGCGTTTGTAATTTAAATTGCAGTTATTGCTACGTCAATAAAAAAGAAATTCAAGAACCAATTCCGCCATTAAAATATCCCGTAGATTACATAACCCAAAAATGCCTTTCAAAAGAAAGGCTGGGTGGCAATGCAATTATAAATTTTTGTGCGGGAGGAGAAACAACTCTGTATCCTGAGTTATTTAATATTGTAAAAGATCTTTTAGCACAAGGCCATGTTGTTAACATTGTAAGTAACGGAACTGCAAGCCAAAAATATGATGAATATTTACAACTTCCCCAAGAATATCTTTCCAGATTATTCTTCAAATTTTCTTTTCATTATTTAGAACTAAAAAGAAAAAACCTTTTAAATGTATATGCAGAAAATGTAAAAAAAATTCTCAATTCACCTGCAAGTTTTACAATTGAAATGGGTGCATCCGATGATTATATACCTTATCTGGATGAGATTAAACAATATTCAATGGAAAATTTCGGAGCTTTGCCTCATGTTACTGTTTTACGTGACAGCCATAAACCTAATATAATTTGTACAAAATTAAACAGACGTAAATATAAAAAAATATGGGATGAATTTAACTCAGAAATGTTTAATATCCGATTAAATTATTGGCACAGCAGTAACGATAAAACTTATTGCTTTGCCGGATATTTTTCATATACAATAGATTTAATTAATGGTATTTTAAGACCATGTTCTTTCATTAGTACAGATATTTCACCATTTGAAAAAAATATCTTTGAAAATGCAGACGAAGAAATACCTAATATTCCAATTGGACCCAATTGCCCATCCAAACATTGCGTAAATTGTCATGCATATTTAGCTTGGGGCGACAAACCACAACTTAATACACCAACATATGCTTCGATTCGCAACCGTATCATGCCAGACGGAAGAGAATGGTTAAAGGAAACTATAAAGGAAGCATTCAACACAAAACTTTATGAAACTAACCCGGATTATCAAGAAGTTCAACAACGTTATCCGAAAGGCTGTATACCTTATTATCCGAATAAGAATAAAAATTCATTACTGGAAAACATATTTTCTGTCAAAAACCGTTATTCAAACAATATAAAAAGAAAAGTTATAACTGTCTGCGGTGCAAAAATAAAAATAAAATGCGGTTCCGGCAAATGATATATACTTATCATCGAATAAAAAATAACATAGATGACAAAATAACAATAACGCCATACAAATTTTTTCTTGATATGTTAAAACTCGTATGCAAAAAAGTTGTACATCTGAATAATTATAATCCAAAAAGCAAAAAAAATGTCGCGTTAACATTTGATGACGGGACAAAAGACTTTTTAAAATATGCCTTGCCGATATTAAAATTTTTTCACTATCCGTTTGATGTATGTATAGTAGCAGATTTTGTATCGGACAATAGCGGGTATTTTTTAAATACTAATGACTTAAAAAATATTGTAAAACAAGGCGGCCACCTGCAATATCACGGCAAATCCCATAAAGATCTTACGACTTTACAAACAGATAAGGAAATTCTTGAGGAGATTATATGCCCTAATTGGCTTAAAAAACTCGATTGTGAAGGGTTCCAATTTTTCGTATATCCTTTTTGGAATTATAACGAAAAAACAGAACAACTTGTAAATCTTGCAGGTTATAAAATCGGCTTATCAGGAGGACCCCCCCCAGTTTTGCATCATAAGGACAAAACCTGGTTTAGAATTAGAAAAGGATAATTATGGAGATATTAAAAATGAATTACACAATACTTGGCGGCGGACTGTCCGCAATATCATTAGCATATTTTTTACAAAACAACCAAAATATAGACGAAATACATATTCTTGAAAAAGACGCCTCACCCGGTGGAATCTGCAGAACCTTTGTTAAAAACGGAATTGAATACGATGTCGGCCCGCACATTATTTTTTCTAAAAACAAAGAAATACTTGATTTAATGAACAATTTGCTCGGCAAAAATAACGAAAAACATCGACGTTCTAATAGAATTATTCATAAAAAACGCCTGGTGCAATACCCTTTTGAAAACGATCTTTCCAAACTTCCTCCGGAAGATATTGATTACTGCGTCAACTCTTTTCTTCATAATCCTTATGAAAATTATGACGCAAAAAATATGCTCCAATTTTTCCTGAAAACTTTCGGTGAAGGAATTACAAATATCTATTTAAGACCTTACAACGAAAAAATCTGGAAATTTGATCCCTCGTTTATGGATACCCAAATGGTTGAAAGGATTCCAAAACCGCCTAAAGAAGATATTTTGCGAAGCGCCAAAGGTGAAACAATTGACGGATATCTTCACCAGCTTTATTTTACTTACCCCAAAAAAGGCGGCACAGAAGCTCTGATCAAAGCTTTTATTTCAAAACTCAATCCTAAAATAAAAATTCACACCAATGCAAAAGTTAAAGAAATTGAAAAAACATCTTACGGATTTAAGATTACCACATCTTCCGGAATGTTTGAAGCAGACAAAATAGTTTCAACCATACCAGTCAATGAATTCGTCCAAATATACAAAGATACTTGCAAGCCTAAAGAGGTTATAACAGCAGCCAGTAATCTCAGATATAATTCTATTGCCGTCTGTATAGTTAATGTCAAAAAAGATTATGCCGGAGAAAATTACACCTTCACAATTGCGGATAAAAACATAAAATTCCATAGAATTTCAAAACTTGACTTTATGGGAGCAAATTACCATATTGACGGCACTGCCACTTATATGGCCGAAATTACCTATCGCAAAAACGACCTGAACGACCAATCAAGCGACAAAGAATTAACAGAAAAAGTCATCGAAGGACTGGAAAAAATAGGATTTATAGATTCAAAACAAGATGTTAATTTCACTGATTTAAAACGCTTTGATTATGCATATGTAATTTACGACCTTAACCACCGCAAAAATATGGATTTGATTAAAAACTATTTCTCATCACAAAACATACATTTAAACGGAAGATTCGGCTCATTTGAATACTTAAATATGGATGCCGTTATTAATCAGTCGAAAATACTTGCGGAAAAAATTTCAAATACTTAATCTTGAATATGTATTGACATAATCAAAAAAATATTGTATAATAAATTTATGCAAAATGACTGCGACAAAAAATGTCAAAAATGGGGCGGCAAAAGATTAAACGCCGGCCGAAAAAAGACCTGCCTGAATAAAATTCCGTTTAACCGAAGAATTAATGAAAACATCCTTAAGATATTAAGAGAGTATGCGGCCTTACACAATATAACGGAAACGGAAGCATTGGAAAGTGCGATATTACTGCAGTCAAATACAGATAAATTAAAAGGAGATAAAATTATGAAAATTGCCGTACCGACAGCAGAAGGAAAATTATGTTCACATTTCGGACACTGCGACTCATTTACATTTGTTGAGGTAAACCCGGAAACAAAAGAAATTTTGAATGTTGAAACAAAGATTCCGGAGGAGGGAATAAGCTGCCAAAGCGCAAGCTGGATATCCGAACAAGGGGCGAATGTAGTATTAGCAGGCGGAATGGGGCAGCGACCGCTTGGAATATTCAGCCAAAACGGAGTACGAGTTATATCAGGCTGTCCTGAAATGCCGATTGAAGATGTTGTCAATTCTTATATGAATTCAACTCTTGTGACGGGTGAGAACTCTTGCGGCGGCGAACACAGCCACTGTCACGGACATCACCACTGCCATCAAGGAGAATAAAATTAAGCCTCTTTCAAATGAAAGAGGCTTTTTATATAAGCTTAGCATGCTTTTACAATTTCGTAAGCCACATCGGCCGTAATTGCGCCTTTTTCACCAAAAGCCACATTACGTTCTCTAAAACGGTCACGAACTTTTTCAGCAGCTTCCTGCGCGTTTATACCGTAATCCGCGAGTCTGGTTTTCATACCTATTGAATTATAAAATTCTTCAATTTTATCAATAGCCATATCAGCGGCCTTCAAATCAACAGACTCATTAATTCCGAAAACTTCACGTGCGATTTTTGCAAGTTTATAGGATTTTGCAACCTTTTGATTTCTCAACAAGCGCGGCTGAACAATTGCAAGGCTTTGACCGTGATCAATTCCGTAAAATGCTGTCAATTCATGTCCTATCATATGCGTTGACCAATCCTGAGGCACACCGCAAGAAATCCAATAATTTAAGCCGCATGTTGCACACCAGAAAAGATTTGCTCTTGCATCATAATCTTTAGGATTTGCCAGCGCTTTCGGCGCTTCCGATATAAGTGTTCTTAAAATTCCCATTGCCCAGATATCTTGAAGCGGTGAATTTACGTCATAAGTGCAATTAAATTCCATTGTATGAACAAAAGTATCCACAACGCCGTTGATAGTCTGTCTTTCAGGCAAAGAAAAAGTAACTGTGGGGTCAATAACGGAAAATTTCGGAAACACATTTGGATTATGAAAAGCAAGTTTTTCGCTTGTGGAAATTCTTGAAATAACACCGCCATTATTCATCTCGGAACCCGTTGCGGGAAGCGTAATAACATCAGCCAATTCAATTGCTGATGCCGGATGCTCGGCTCTTATCATAATAGCATCATAAGCATCATCGCCGTCGTATTTAGAGGCAAGCGCAATAAATTTTGTTCCGTCAAGAACAGAGCCGCCTCCTACTGCAAGCAAAAAATTTACGCCCTCTTTTTTAACGATTTCAACAGCTTTTGCTAAAGTTTCATATTTAGGATTCGGCTCAATCCCCCCGAATTCCAACAAATCATAACCCTCAAGTACTTTTTTAACCTGATCATAAACACCATTTTTCTTAATAGAACCTCCGCCGTATGTCATTAAAATCTTTCTATCGCGCGGAATTAGTCTTGAAAGCTCTTTTATGGTATCTTTGCCAAACACAACACGCGTAGGGCCATAAAATTCAAAATTCTGCATAATTCGCTCCTCTCTTTTACAAAATTATCATAATCCATTTTTCAAAAAGCGTCAATATTAAAATACTATTAAAAATCAATATTAAAGCGATTGATTTGTTGAATTTTTAAATAATTTTTTGTATTTTTGTAATTATTTTTAGCCTCTATATATTTAACTTTTGCATTACTGAGATTCAATTCGGCGGTAGTTATGTCAGTTATATTTTTACCTTTTGCCAATTTAACAAAATTTTCATTTATTTTAAAATTATTTTCGGCAACTTCAAGCATTGCTTTCGACTTTAAAAAATTATAATATTTAAGCTTCACATCAAACAAAGTAGAACACAAACTGTCCATAAACTCGTATTCCGCGCCGATTTTGTAAAACTCTTCCATTTTTATATAAGCTGTTGTCTTTCCGAAATCCCAAACAAGCTTGTTAATAGTTATCCCGATGTCAGGAAGCTCACGGTAATGCGAGTTGTAATATAAGTTATCGGAATTATTCTCATTGTAAAAACCAGCGCCTGCGCTTATTACCGGAAAATATTGCGACTTTGCAATTCCGACATTACTTTTTGCAACATCAAGATTATATTTTTGACGCCGAATTTTCGGACTATTTTGAAACGCAGCGGCAACGCAATCAGAAATGGAAAGCGCCATACCGTCTTTTATTTCAACAGGTTTAAATAAATCTTCTTCCTCTTCTATGCCAAATGCTTTAATATTCCCTGCCAGAAAAAAAATAAAACCAGCAAGAAAAGGCATAATATCTTTTTATTCTTCATATTTTAATTATACAACATCTGTCAAGTCAAAGGATAAACTTTAAATAAACCATTTCAATATAAATAAAAAAGAAATATTCTGCTTTTTGACAAAATTCTGTTGAACTGAATATGAAATTAAAATACTGTAACAAATTGTTTAATCTTATTTCAATTTAAGTTGCTAAATTGAAATATAAATGTTATAATAAACATATTATTTCAATTTCGGAGTTGCCATGGATAATAGAGCAGGAATATACAAAAACAATTTATCAGGGGAAATGGCATACAAATCATTCATGCCGGCTATACTGCCGCCTAATCCGCCAATAGAACTTGATAAGGATATTGTAGATTTGTTGGTAAAAGCCAATAAGCAGCTTGCGTTACTTGAAGGAATCTCAAGCAGAATTCCTAATATTCATTTGTTTATTTCAATGTATGTAAGGAAAGAAGCTCTTATGTCTTCTCAAATTGAAGGCACTCAGGCAACTTTAGAAGATGTATTAGACCCGTGCTTGGAAGAAAACACAAATCGTCCAGTCGGTGATGTTGTAAACTACATAAAAGCAACTGATTATGCAATTAACAGATTAAAAGAACTTCCTTTATGCAATCGCTTAATTAAAGAGGCTCATGAAGTTTTATTATCAGGAGTTAGAGGACAAAATAAACGCCCCGGCGGATTTAGATATTCTCAAAACTGGATTGGTGCTACAGGTTGTAATTTACAAAATGCCCGCTATATTCCGCCTTCTGTTGAAGACATGGTTCAGGCGATGTCCGATTTAGAAAAATATATCAATGGTGATGATGACCTTGATATTTTAATTAGAGCAGGGTTAATTCATTACCAATTTGAAACTATTCACCCGTTCTTAGACGGCAACGGAAGAATAGGACGACTTTTAATAACCTTGTTTTTAATGGAAAAGAAAGTTTTAAGCACACCGGCATTGTATATTTCTTACTTCTTGAAGAAAAATAGGATTGAATACTATGACAGAATGAATGAAGTGCGCTTAAAAGGAAACTACGAACAATGGATTAAATTCTTCTTAGAAGGTGTTTATGAATCAGCAAAAGACGCAGTTGATACCATTGATAAATTAACATCTTTGCATGATAACTATTGCCTAAAAATTGAGAGTTTGGGACGCAGAGCTAAAAACGCAATGCGAGTATTTGAATACTTAGAATCAAATCCTATTATTGAAATTCAAAAAACAGCCAGAGAGCTTGATATAGCCTTCAATACTATGTCAAACATAGTCAAAGACCTGATTAGTATCGGCATCCTTGAACAAACTTCAACTCAAAGCAGAAATAGAACTTTTGCGTATATAGAGTATTTGGAAATTTTAAAAGAGGGGACATAAACGAATAATGTTGATTCTATTAAAACATTAATTAAAATATCCACTCAAATTGAAAAAGTTTTCTCATCGTTATTCAATGTAAATAAAAAGACGGGATAAAACCCGTCTTTTTATTTATCTCGGATGCGATTGTCTTGGTCGCTCGCTTTTAACGGGTCTACGGACTTTCTTTTCCGAAGCTTTGCTTCTTACAAAGAAAGTTCCTCCGCCCTCAGCTCGCTCCCGCTCGAACGAAAAAAAGCGTTCTCTTCGCTATTCAATGTAAATAAAAAAGACGGGTTTTATCCCGTCTTTTTTATTTACCCTGGATGCGATTCGAACGCATGACCTACCGCTTAGAAGGCGGTTGCTCTATCCAGCTGAGCTACCAGGGCCTGATTTCTTCTGCTGTATTCTTATCTTAACATAAAATATTTTTGACGCAAGAGAATTTTTTCCGCATACGCTATAATTCACCTTTCAGGGAATGTAAAATAGACAATATTCAATTATCCTTTTTAAAAAAGGAGATAATATGGTGCAAAACCTCACGGAAGATACCCAAAAATTCATTGATAATTTAACATCTCAAGGCGGTAAACCCCTCTATGAAATGACGCCTGAAAACGCAAGACAATTTTTCGAAAATCTTCAGATGCAAGATTACAGACCTGTTGACGCTTATGTTGAAGATACCTTAATTAAAACCCAAAATTACGAAATACCAATCCGAATTTTTAAACCGAAAAAAACAAACAAAAAACTTCCCGTGATTTTATATATACACGGCGGAGGCTGGATTTTAGGCAGTAAACATTCATGGGACAGATTTTTAAGACAATTTGCAGTTCGTACAAATTCCACCATAATTTTCCCCGAATATTCCCGCTCCCCAGAGGCAAAATATCCCCAAGCTATCAATGAAATTTACGAAACCCTTGAATATATTTTTGATAACCCAAAAGATTTTAAAATTGACCCTGAAAAAATTGTTATTGCAGGCGACAGCGTCGGAGGAAATATGGCAACAGTGACGGCACTTCGATCTTCGATAGAAAATGGTCCAAAAATTATTTCCCAAATTTTATTCTATCCTGTCACAAATGCCGAAATGAATACCCAATCCTACAAAGATTTTTCAGAAGGACCTTGGCTTACCAGAAAAGCTATGGAATGGTTTTGGCAAGCTTACGAACCTGATAGAGAAAAACGCAAACACCCTTTTATGTCGCCAATTAACGCAACAAAAGATGAATTGAAAAATCTTCCGCCAGCGTTAATTGTTACGGCAGAAAATGATGTTCTGAGAGATGAAGCGGAAACTTATGCACAAAAACTTGATCTATCTGGTGTAAAAACAACAAATATAAGAATTAACGGCACCATACACGATTTTATGATACTTAATGCGATTTATAACACAGAACCCGTTAAAGCAGCATTTTTGCTCGCTTGCGAAATGATAAAACAAATATTTAAAGGAGGTAACTATGTTTTTTAATGTTCTAAAAGCAAAAGATCTTGTCGGATTTGACAACGGTAATTTCGAAAAAAATGTATTAATGGCAAACAACGACAGTACTCTTGCTATTATTGCTCTTAAAAAAGGTGAAATTATTGACACACACACATCAATTTGCGATGCAGCAGTGTATGTTCTTGAAGGAGAAATTGAACTTCATTTTGACGCGGAAAAATTTGAAGTCGACAAAGGCCAAATCCTTATGTTCAAAAAAGATAAGGAGCACAAAGTCGTTGCAAATAAAGACAGCAAATTCTTTTTGATTAAAATCTAATAAAAAAGGCTCTAAATTGAGCCTTTTTTATTATTGATTACAGCTGCAATCTGGTTGTTTTGAAAGACATAAGTCCTCGCAAAGGATTAAAACTATATTTTCACCCGCTTTTGCGTGATATTTCAATCCCGGTGTAATCAAACCAGTTATCAAACCGACAGTTGTGCCGACAGGAATACCTATTGCATAACCCACTCCGAGCTTTGCGGGATTAGGAATAAATGCGAAGCCTGTACCTGCACCTGCACCAACAATGCCAAGCCCTAAAGTATATGCAAGTAATTTCCCTGCAGTATGCCAGCCGTCTTCTTTTAATGCACCGTCTTTTGTTAAAGGTTTTGCCGACATCTGTACAGCCGTACCGTCAGGCAGAATTAAACATTCAAAATTTATATACACACGTGCATTTTTATTCGGAACTCTTTGTTTATCTATTCTTATAACTGTCCCGACAACTTTTGAACATGCCGGAATTAAAAGGGTTCCCTCTCTTGTATATATTGCACCTGGTACATCAAAATTAACTCTGTCGCCGGCTTTGGAACATTCTGATTTGAAATCGCAGTTAAAAGCAACCTTAAAAGCATTACCTTTACAAATTATGTTATGTAAATCGGTAATTGCAACACTATCCGTCATGGCGCCCTTTTCGCAAAACATGTGTTCATAACCGAGAATTTGTTCCTCTGCTATAACCGGTGATGTTAAAGATAAAATTAATATAGTCGCAATTATTTTTTTCATATTTACAGAATTAATCAGCCGTTTGCAAAATTCCATTGCCGATGTGTTTAAATTATTATTTTTTAAAAATTTGAAAACGCATACATTTCGTACTAAAATAATTACATATGATAACGAATTTTTTACATAAAATTCTCGGACTTAACGATTTTTTATTCGGCGGGATTGACAAACTTATCGAAAGTACTGGTTTCCCGGACTGGGTATGTGATGCATTGATTGACAGCTTTCACACTCTGCCGTTTTTGTTTATAGTTTTTGTTTTTATAGAACTTTTTGAATATTATTATGCGGATAAAGTCAATACTTTTATGAAAAATTCCGGGAAAACAGGACCTTTAATAGGAAGTTTGGCGGCAATAATCCCTCAATGCGGATTTTCAATAATAGCAAGCTCGCTTTATACAAACAAACTCATTACCCGCGGAACATTAATTGCTATTTATCTTGCAACCTCCGATGAAGCATTGCCTGTTTTATTATCATACCCTGAAAAAATTTATCTCGTTCTTCCTGTTATAGGCGTAAAACTAGTTATTGCAATATTTGCAGGGTATCTGACAGATTTCTTGTTCAAATCGGTTATTGATAAAAACGCAAAAGCAGAAATCCCGGAAGAAGGCTGCTGTAAACACGATATTTTAACTGATAATAAAATTAATCTGTGGCTGCATCCTATTATGCATACACTTAATGTATTCGCATTTATTTTAATTATAACGCTTATTTTGAACTTCTTCATCAAAGATGCTATTATAATAAACTTTTTAAGTAATCCAGATTTGGCACATAAATTTTTGCAGCCTTTAATAACCTCAATTATAGGATTAATACCAAATTGTGCAGTATCAATTGCATTAACGATGATGCTTATCAAAGGCACAATAACTTTTGGCGCTGCGATTGCAGGATTATGTTCAAATGCAGGACTCGGACTTTTAGTTCTTTTAAGAAAAAATTCTAGCCTGAAAGATTCAATTTATATCATCTTGCTTTTACTTTTAATAAGCATCCTGAGCGGCATGTTAACCCAAGAACTTATGATGTAACCACAACTTTTAGACAACTGTCTGAACGATTTTCAAAAAATTCATAGCCTTTTTTGATATCCCTCAAAGAAATTTTATTGGTAATAAGAAAGTCTGTTGAAAACATACCTTTTGAAATCATATCCAAAAGTTTTTCACAATGCACTGCATCCACCCCGCCTGTTTTAAATGTTAAATTTTTTCCGTACATTTCAGGCAAAGGCAGTATTTGATTTTCTTCATACATTGCAACAACGCCTATAATTGCATTAGGGCGCGCAATTTTCCAGCTCATTTCAAATGTGTCTTTTGCACCGGCACATTCAATAACACTATCAACTCCACGATTTTCCGTCAAATTTTTAACCTCTTTTTCTATATCACAAACCAAAGGATTAAATACAAAGTCTGCCAATTTTTGATTTTTAGCAATCTTAAGCCTTAAAACGTTAACATCAATTGCAATAATTTTTCCGGCACCCATATATTTTGCACACATCATAGCACAAAGTCCAACAGGCCCGGAACCTATAACCGCAATTGTATCATCTTTTTTAATCTCGCACATCTCAGCACCAAAATATCCGCTTGATAAAATATCTCCGACAAAAAGCGCATTTTCATAACTTACGTTATCAGGGATTTTTGCCAAACCGGTATCTGCAAACGGAACCCTGACAAATTCTGCCTGACAACCGTCAATTCTACATCCCAATTCCCAGCCGCCTTTTTCACAATTATTTATAAACCCCCTTTTACAGAAAAAACATTCTCCACAAAAAGTTTCACAATTTGCTGCGACTCTGTCACCTTTTTTCAAATTTTTAACGGCGGATCCGACCTCAACTATTTCACCGACAAATTCATGCCCCAGAACGGTTTCCGGCACAAAACGCGGAACACACCCGCGTATTATATGCAAATCACTTGTGCAAATTGATGACAATGTAACTTTTACAATGGCATCCCTGTCATTTTGCAGTTTTGGCATTTCTTTTTCAATTAATTCAATTGAACCGTTTTTATGGCAAATCAATGCTTTCATATAAATTCTCCTCAATTAGTATAGCATAAATATTATACTTTCCGATAATCAATTACCGAAGAAAAAAGCTTATAATAACATAGAAAGGAGATTATTATGCACGAAGATAATAAAAAAAACATAAAAGAAAAAATGGATAATACAGCACACAAAGTAAAAGAAAAAGCCAATGAAGTCAAAGAAGACATAAAACGCGGTGTTGATGAAGCCAAAGTAAAAGCTCATCTTGCAAAAGAAAATGTTAAGGAAAAGGCCGGTGAAATTAAAGAAAAAGTCCAAGAAAAAATAGCAGAAGAAAAAGCAAAACACAAAAAAACAGCTTAAAAGAGCCTTCGGGCTCTTTTTTGTTGCACAACTTTTTTAAATCAAGTATAATGATTCTATGAATTTTTGGAATAAAGAAAATATACAGGCAGCAGTTGAAAACTGCAGATTTTATAATTTCCCTGAAGACTGGTCTTCATCAGGATTTCGAATCTGGCACACTGATTTAGACAAAAAAAATGTTGTGGTTTTAAGATCTCCAGGCGAAACTAAAGGTGCAGTAAAACAGAATATTTTACCATTTTTAGATAACATTTCAGCAATAATGTGCACAAATTATGATAACTTCAAAGATATGAACATGCCGACAATAGAAGTCGACGATATTACAAAAGCATTATTTGCACTCGGCAAATATATAAGAAGATTATATAAAGGAACCGTAATAACCCTTACGGGAAGCGCCGGGAAATCTACCACAACAAAAATGATTTACGATACTCTTGAAGAATACGGAGCAGATGCTAATCTGAATCTTGCAAATACTCTCATTGCTATTTGCTGGAATATGACAACGTTTGATATTACAAAAACATACTGGGTTATAGAATCTTCAATAGGCAACGGATATGTATCATTCCCGGATATTGCGGTGGTAACAAATCTTGCGGCAGTTCACCTAAAAGAAGGCCAGACAATTGAAGGCATGGCAAAAGCTAAAAGCCAAATATTCGCAACAATGAAACCCGGTAAATCTGCTATCTTAAACCGTGATATGGAATGCTATAAAATTTTTGAAGAAGCAGCGATTACCAAAGGACTTAATATAATAACTTTCGGAGAACAAGACGGCGTCAATATAAAAATTTTGGCGGATAAAGCTTCTTTTGAAATTGACGGAAAAATTTACGCAACAGGCAAAAATTACATTCCGAAATACCTAATGTATGATATGGCAGCGGCAATAGCCGTTTCAAAAATTCTTAATATCCCTCCGGATAAAACCATAAAAAAACTTGAGGATTTTAAAAACTTAAAAGGACGCGGAGAAACTTCAAATTTAACAATTGACGGAAAAAATATAACGCTTGTTGATGAAGCCTTTAATGCAAATCCGCTATCTATGACCTCAACACTTGAAGCTTTCGGTAAAAAATACTGTGAGAATAAAGTTCTTGTGCTGGGCGATATGACAGAAGGCGGTGACAAATCAACTGAATACCATCTATCACTTGTCAATGTAATAAAAACCGTCAATCCTTCCAAAATAATCTTGTGCGGACCTGAAATGCAAAATGTTTTTGACATCCTCAAAGATAATTTTGAATGTCATTATTTTGAAAATGTAAATAAACTTGTTCCGGAGATTAAAAATTTTATAAATAATAATGATAATGTATTTGTTAAATCATCACACGCAACAGGCTTATACAAAATAGTAAACATCTTAAAAAATTGATTTTTATATAACGGTCTGCTACAATTGCGATATGGAAGGAATTTCTCTACAATATATTTATCTCGGCGCTGTCATACTGGGAGCGGCAATTTTTGCATGGATAATTTCCAAAGACGCTAATAAATTTACGGCCTCTCAACGAAATCTTTCCAAAATACATAATTCTATAATTTACGCCCTGTCATATGTAAATGAAAATATGCTGGATAACGGCAGGTTTATTTATATACGTAATATCCGGGATAAATATAACGTCAATAAAAATGTTTATAACACAACAAACCATGCCAGAATGCTTTATTCACTATATCTGTGTGAAAAAGAACTAAATATTAAAGGACTTGCTGAAAGACGACGGTCTTCAGCAAAATATTTCGTTAATGAATACGTAAAACCTCTGGGTTTCAATCGCTATGCCGTAATTTCCAAACCCGATGAAGAAAATGTTAAATGCGAAAAAGCAAAACTTTCCGCAACAGCAATGGCACTTGTAGCTTTTTCTGATTTAAGGCCTGAAAAAATTATCCCCGATGAAATTTTTGAAGGTATGGGACAATTTCTGCTATTTATGCAACTAAAAACAGGTCAATTTTACAATTTTTACGACATCGAAAACGGCGGCATCGGTGACAGTTTCAACCTAAATTATACCGGAGATGCACCTTTAGGGCTTTTATATCTCTATGAATTTAACCCTAAGAAAAAATGGCTTGAAAGTGCCAAAAAAGGTTTACTATTTCTCGCCAATCTGCGCAATCGCCAGAAAGAAGTTCAATTCGATTATACTGCCATGCTCGCAACTGAAAAACTTTTCAAAACTCCTGATAACAATTTATCGCCGGATGAAAAACATATTCTTACTCTTCATCTGATAAAAATGGTTGAACAGGTAATTCCTAAACAAATTGTAAATAAAGAAGAACGTTATTACGGCGCCTTGATAGATAACATCAAGCCGCTAAATATAGCCTGTATTGTTGAAGGACTAATTGCAACCTACAATTCTGTTGATGATGATATTTTAAAAATGCGGATTATGAAATCCATTGATACAGGTATAAAATTCCTTCGACTGGTACAAATTCAAAAAGGCCCTCTTAAAGGAGGTTTCCCGAATTCCGCTGATTGGAGAGAAGTCGGTGTTCCGAAAAATGCCTCCATAGTAAAAATGGACACCGTACAACATGCACTTGCTGCCTGTATAAAATTTCAAAATATGTTTAAAGATGCATAACACAATTACGTCCGCTTGATTTAGCTTTATAAAGAGCCTTATCTGCATTTTCAAACAACTGATGTACGGATTCAGTTTCTTCATTAATACCAGAAATCCCGGTACTTATAGTAATATTAATAGTTTGTCCGTTATATTTCACTACATTTTCTTCAATAGTTTTTCTAAGTCGTTCAAGAGGAATAATTGCTTTATCAAGAGGTGTTTCTGTAATAATTACCGCAAATTCTTCACCTCCATATCTGAATACCATATCTGTTTTTCTAAAAGTCTGTAAAATATTATAAGCAACTTCCTTCAATACATAATCACCGGTGCTGTGACCATATGTGTCATTAACACGTTTAAAAAAGTCAATATCAATAATTGCAAAGCTTAAATCATTTTTGTATCTTTTTGCACGCAAAAATTCACGTTCCAGACATTCCTCAAAGTGACGCCTGTTGTATAACCCTGTCAAAGCATCCGTTACAGACATATAACGCGTTTGGGAATACATAAAATTAATCTTTTTAATTACATCAAGTTTATTACCTTCTGGCACATCAAAATTTAAAATTATTTCTTCAATGTTTTTTTGAATTTCGTCCAACACTGATGGCGGAAAATCAAAATTCTCTCCCAATGGTTTTTCACGTCTTTCTTCCATATCAAAAAAATTATACCATAAAAATTGCTGCTGAAGTATTTTTTTGCTAAACTTAAAATATATGAAACTTACAACGGAACAAATGCTGGAAAAGTTCTCTAACAACTCCTCTCATCCCCATGAGGTAAGAAGATTGTCTATGATGATTTTTGACGGAGTAAATGACACTTTAAAAGAACTCTCAAATAAACAACGTAAATATCTGGAAGAAGCGGCTCTTTTACATGATATAGGTTATTTTATAGATTCCAAAAGCCATCATAAACACAGCCAAAAAATGATTCTGAAATACGGGCTTGAAAACTATTCAGAAAAAGAAAAACATATTATATCCTGTATCTGTAGATACCATAGAGGGGGTCTTCCCGACAAAAAAGAACACGAAATCTACTGTACTCTTGATAAGAAAGACCGAAAAACCGTCAAACGTCTTGCAGGAATTTTAAAAATTGCCGACGGTCTTGATAGAGCGCATGTAAATTTAATAAAAAAAGTACGCATCAATTACGACAGTGAAAATAATATAACTGAATTTTATTTAACACCCAATAATATTGATTACCGCCCGGATATAACTTATGCCGTCCGCAAAAAAGATTTATTTGAAATTGGATTCAAAACACAGGCTGTATTTAAATTTGCAACTTGAAACGTATTGTAAATTTTTTGTTACAATCCCTCAAAAATTGTAACATTTCTTCATGAAAAATACTTTATATATATAAGGGAAAAAATCAAGGGGACAAAAAAATGAGTTTCGATGTAAACGTTTTGAGTTCAAAGCCGGTAATCCAAGCCGCAGCGAATATGCAAAACGACGGCGGCGCAGGAAACTTAGGCTATATGAGTCAGGGCAGAAAAGAACATGAAGAAAAACACGAAGAAATCAATCTTTTCACATCAAAGCCCGAATTTGACACCTTCACAATGAGCGGAAAACTTGATTTACCTCAAGATGATGACTTTGACTTAAAAAAATGGCTAAAAGAAATAATTGATAAAATAAAAAGTTTATGGAAATAGGGGAAAAATAAAAAGCGGCCAAAGTAGCCGCTTATTTATTTTTTAAATGCTGCATTATACATCTGATTAAAGCTTCTACCGCCTTCTTCCGCAGCTAGACAACCGTCAGATTCATACCTGAAACGATTTCCGTCGGAGCTAAGCCTTACTGCATATAAATCATATCCTGATTTATTCGGACCTTTCATACCGTTTACATCAATAGCTGTAATTAGACATCCGCTGCTATTTTCTCTATAAAAAAACATTATTGTACCGTCTGCAAGTATATAGACCTTCTTGTTATTTAATATCTCTGACGTGTTAAATCCGCCGCAATTATGCGTTGCGTAATCCTGCCAGTATTCTTCATCATAATCCTCATCATCCTTATGCTGTTCTTTTAAAATATCATCTATACCTTTGTATTCAGGAATACAACCTTTCTCATAAGCATGGTCTTCACAAATTCTTATTACTTTAAGGTTTGACAAAAATTTCTCGGTTAAATCAAGGCACTCGGATGTTGTTGTAACAGAGGCACTGCCATAAGCATAATAACATCTCGGGATATAACCGAAGCTGCTCTGCGCAGACAATAACGCCTGATTTATCATGGCATAGCTTTTCTTAAACTGATTCTGTAAGGCTTTCTCTTTGTAATTCGCGATTAATGTCGGAATTGTCATCGCAGCCACAACACCGATTATGCCGAGTGTTATCAAGACTTCTGCGAGGGTGAAGGCAGCTTTCTTTGAAGTGAATAAGGTAATAGGGAGGAATAAGTGTTTTCTGTGTGCTTCGCACAAGGGGCTTACCCCCACCACGGCGGGGTTGAATTTCAACACGAGCTTGCGAGTGTTTGAAATTCGGGGGCGGGGTCGCATTTTATGTGATCCTTCGGCTATCGCCTCAGGATGACATGACAAGCTCCACCAATATTTAGTGTGTTGTCGTGCCTCTCTTGTTCGCTCGCAACGCCTCTGCTCGCTCACGCTTTGGCACCTCAGGATGACATATTGAATACCGGGTTTTCTAACCCGACTGTTACTTCTTAGTGCCTTAGTATCATAGTATCTTAGTAACTTTTCCCAAATAATACCCCCAAAACCCGCGCTACAAGCGGTTAAAAGGGTCGCCCCCCCCCGAGATTTCCAGACTTAACATTTTTAATCATTTTTTCTCCTTTTCATCATTTTCATTTGAATTTTATCATTTTTTGGTATTTTTGGCAAGAAAATTATAAACTCTGCTAATTGCATTTATTTAAATATTATTATAAAATCAAAATATGATTAAAAGACTTTCAAAAATTTTTACGGTATTCATTCTCTTGTGCGGGACTGCATTTGCCTATGACGAAGCAAAACAGGTCAGAGCAAGCCATATTTTAGTAAAAACCCGTGCAGAAGCTATTCAGATTAAAAAAGATATTGATAACGGCGGGGACTTTGCGTATTATGCCAAAACCTATTCTCTTTGCCCGTCAGGTCAAAGAGGCGGGGATTTAGGATATTTTTCCAGAGGCCAAATGGTACAGCCTTTTGAGGATGAGGCGTTTGAGCTTTCTGTCGGTGAGGTTTCAGAACCTGTAGGAACTGAATTTGGCTGGCATTTAATCAAAGTTACGGACAGAAAATAATGTATTATTTCGGACGTCAAACTCCTATTGGCAAACTTTATATATCCGCCGACCACAATTCAATTCTCGCAATATCTCTTAACAAACCTGACCTTTATGGAAAGGAAACACCATTAATAAAAAAGGCGTTTAAAGAACTTGATGAATATTTTTCCGGCAAAAGAAAAACTTTTGACCTGCCTTTAAAACTCAACGGTACCGAATTTCAGAAAAAAATCTGGCAGGAACTTATTAAAATCCCATACGGTAAAACAATAAGCTACAAAGAACTCGCCAAAAGAGCCGGCAACGAAAATGCCTGCCGCGCAGCAGGCATGGCAAATAATAAAAATAAAATTATGATAGTAATTCCCTGTCACAGAGTAATAGGCTCAAACGGTAATTTGACGGGCTATGCATTCGGTTTAGAGATTAAAAAACAACTGCTTGACATGGAAGCTGAAAATTCTTAAAATTGACAATATATCAAAAATATGTTAGTATCTAAAATATACTAATGAGGTAAGAATGGGATTAAAAGAGCTGCCAAAGTGTCCGGTTGAAACAACTTTAAAACTTTTAAGCAACAGGTGGAAAGTTCTCATAATCCGCGATTTATTAAGCGGGACAAAACGTTTCGGAGAATTAAAAAAAACACTTGGAACAATTACTCAAAAAGTCTTGACAACAAATTTACGCGATATGGAAGAAGCAGGACTCGTAATGAGAAAAGTATACAGCCAAATTCCGCCCAAAGTAGAATATACCTTGACGGATATAGGATACAGTCTTGCAGGGGTTTTAGATGCAATGACCGACTGGGGCAGCGGTTATAAAGAATATTTAAAATTGCTTGAAAAACAGAAAAAAATTTAACATATAATAATTTAAAAAGCGAGGCAATTTTTTAAAATTTATAAATGCCATGGGGTAAATCGAGGTATCCACATCGGGACATTTTGTCTATAGCGTCTGTAATCATCACCGAAATTGTTTTCAAGCTGCTTTTCTTCAAATACGCGAAAATAAATAGTATTTATCACGAAAAATATAATTACCCACCATAATATCTGTACGGCATGTAAAAGAAAAAATTCCGCAAGAAGAATCAACAAAACACCGATAATCATAGGATTTCTTACATAACAATATGGTCCCTCTATAACAAGATTTTTAGGCGGATTCCAGGGAGCTGGCGTACCGAATCCTATATTATTAAATAACATCATTGTCCAACCTGCAAGAAACAAACCCACAATTAAAATTATACACCCAATAACTATAAAAACTCCATCCGGTATGTGATAATGATAATTTGAAAAATATAATATAAAAAAAGGTATAACAACAATTACATTAAACGGCAGTATTAATATTGTTTTAAACCATTCAAACATATTAAAAGTTTAGCATGAAAAATCGTTCCGGTAGCAAAAAATATTTCAGCTGTTTTGATAAAACTAAAAACAAAAATACCTCGACAAAAATTCTCTCTTTAAAACGGGTTGAAACTTTATTAAATAATTCCAAAACCTTCATTTACATTAATATTATAAGTCCACAAAGCTAATAAAAAGAGAGTCTCTAAAACCCTCTAATAAAATAGCAAGGGAGAGATTCGAACTCTCGACCTCACGGGTATGAGCCGTGCGCTCTCACCAACTGAGCTACCTTGCCATAAATATTGATTGACAAACTTTATTCTTACACAAAGGATTTGAATTTTCAAGTATTTAGTTATATAATTTTTTTTGCTTATAGCGAACAATAATTTTTTTATTATGATTAAAGACTTAACAAAAGGTGCTCCATTAAAGCTTATACTGCTGTTTTCCATACCTCTATTAATAGGGAATATTTTTCAGCAGTTATATAACCTTGCAGATATTGTAATCGTCGGCAGAACTTTGGGAGTCAAATCTCTGGCGTCCGTCGGGGCTGCTGCGCCTTTATTTTTCTTTATTATGTTTGCCGTAACAGGAATGACAAACGGTTTTGCCGTTGTCACAGGACAAAAATTCGGTGCGAATGATGATGACGGCGTAAGGCGTTCCGTCGTCATATCAACTATTTTGAGCACAATTTTTACACTGTTTTTTTCAATTATTTTTATCATTTTAATGAAACCGATTTTACTTTTTATGAACGTGCCTGAGGAAATTTTCCATGACGCATACTGGTACATTCAAATTTGTGTTTTCGGACTTTTGACTGCAAATTATTACAACCTTCTTGCAAGTATTGTCCGTGCACTCGGTGACAGCAAAACTCCTCTGTATTTTCTTATATTTGCCTCAATACTCAACGTAATACTTGCTTTAATTTTCATTCTGAATTTTCACTGGGGAGTACCCGGGTCTGCCATCGCACTTGTGCTTTCTCAAGCTTTTTCCGTAATTCTTTGTCTTATATATATAAAAAAACATTTCCCCATACTTCATTTAAAAAAATCCGACTGGGAATTTAAAAAAGAAAACCGCAAAGAAGATTTTGATTTCATAATGAAACATTTGAACGTCGGTTTTCCGATGGCAATGCAATTTTCCGTATTAGGGATAGGAATTTTAATTATACAGAGTGTCTGCAACACATTCGGCCCAAATTTAATCGCAGCGATGACAGCCGCCTTAAGAATAGAACAAATTGCTACCATGCCAATGATTTCATTCGGAGTTGCAGTATCTGTTTTTGTTGCACAGAATTTCGGCGCCAAAAATCTCCCGAGAATTCGCTACGGTGTTTTAAGAACATCTATGATAAATCTTCTGTTGAGTATATTTATGGCAATTATCATGCGGCTGTGGGGAACAAATATTGTCGGAATCTTCATTGGCAATGAAAAAACAGAAGTAATCAATCTGGCGCATGAATATTTATGGATAAGCACTTTGTTCTATTTCTTCCTAGGACAAATTTTTATATTCAGAAGCGCACTTCAAGGAATGGGCAGAACCCTTATTCCGCTCACTTCATCTTTTGCGGAACTTATGATAAGAGCCTTTGCAGCAGTTTATTTAGCCGTAAGGTTCGGTTATTATGGCATGTTCTATGCCGGCCCGATTGCATGGATTACCGCATCAGTGATTGTTTCTCTCGGTTACTTTATTAATATTAAAAAATTAATTCTAAAAGACAAATTCAGCCGTCATATTTCTTTATAAAACATTCAAAAAAGCATCCAAAAGTACCAATTTTTCTTTATTATTTTTATATTTTTCGACTTTTTTTAATATATTTTGATAAAATAAATCCAAATTATCATCATTTTTTACAAGAAACAACTTAAACACATCCACATTAAGTACATCAGCGATCTTAGCAAGGGTTCTGGCTGTCACAAAACCTTTTCCGATTTCTATCAAACTCAAAGATGTTGTCCCTATTTCTATAGCCTCAGCAAAAGTTTCTTGGCTAAAGCCGGCTGCTTTTCTCAGTCTTCTTATATTATTTCCAAGTTCTTTACAAATATCAGATGTCATAATTTACCTATTGTAAAATATTTTACTTTAACATCCAATGATAAATAATTGTATTAAACTGGTTGACAAATTAAATTTAATACCATACAATAAAATGGAAATATGAATTATAATAATACAAGGAATTAATATTAAATATTAAATAACTTTTAAAACAGAGGAATGAATTATGACAAGAAAAAGAAAATTACTGGCAACTGCGATAATATTATCGGCTTTTGCAATGAACATGACTGAAGCGCGTCAAGTTATTGATTCAAATACATCATATTCAATAGCTGACACAACAGTAAGCTCTCAAACAGGAAACGGATTTGGCGGTGCATATCAATTTATAGATAATAAATCCGATCCGAATATCAGAAGTCCGTTAAATGTTGCAATTTCAAATACGGTATTTGAAAATAACAACGCAACCGGAAGCGGATATGGCGGCAGCTTTTTTGTTCAAGACGGTACTATAAACATTGATAACAGTACTTTCAAAAACAACCTTGCGAACTGGGATGGCGGCGCTATATCAACATCATTCCCCGACAAAATTCCGGCAAATGCAGGCCCTAAACTTGTCATAAATAATTCCACCTTTGACAATAACGAAGCAACCGTATATTCAGGCGGTGCTATAGGACTTTATTCAGAAGCTGAAATCAATAACACCAAATTCATAAATAACAACGCAGGCGGTCATGAACCGGCTGATAATACCGACGGCGGCGGTGCTATTTATTTAGGCGGCTGGGGACAGTTAACCCTGAATAATTCCGAATTTACAGGCAACTCATCAAACAGAGGCGGTGCAATCGGTACAACTGATGCCGGAATAGGAACAACACATTATTTCAATATAAGCAATAC
>CALUQQ010000009.1 GCA_944322955.1 Candidatus Gastranaerophilales bacterium | reverse complement strand
TACCGCAAGAAATAACGGAACGGTTGCTCATCGTGCCAAAAATCTTAATATAACGGAATTACATCAAGGGAAAAAATACAAACTTCCGACTTTAGAAGAATTGCGTCAGAAATACAATCTTTCTTATGATGAAATTTCTTATATGGGAGATGATCTGCCGGATGTTTGCTGTCTGGAAAAAGTAGGTCTGGCATGTTGCCCGAATGACGCGGTGGATGAAGTAAAGGGGATTTGTCATTTTGTGTCCTCCAAAAACGGCGGACGCGGAGCAGTCAGAGAACTTTGCGATTTTATTCTGGATTGTCAGGGAATTGAAAAAGAGTATATAGTTTGTGAAGGAAGCACACCAAAAGCTTCCTGATAAAGAGGAGAAAAATGTACGAAATTAAGACACAGGCGTTTTTTGCAGCAGCACATCATCTTTTGAATTATGAAGGTGAATGCGAAAATCAGCACGGGCATAACTGGATGGTTGAGGCTTATGTAAAGGGCGACACGCTCGACAAAAGCAATATTTTGATTGATTATAAGGTTTTGAAACGTGAATTGAATGCGGTTTTAGACTTGTTGGATCATAAAGATATTAATGAACTGCCTGAATTTAACGGTGAAAGTCCGTCCAGCGAGATGATTGCACGTTTTATTTACGGTAAATTAAAAGAGAAAATAGTTCTGCTGGACAAAATTTCGGTTTGGGAAACGCAGACTTCCTGCGCTACGTATTATGAAGAGGAATAAAAAATGAATTTTATACAGGCAATATTAATGGGGATAGTACAGGGTTTGAGCGAATTTTTGCCGATATCAAGTTCGGGGCATCTGGTTTTTACATCTAATTTTTATAAAGTTTTTAACGGGCTTGAGATAGTTCAACATTCAAATGAGGAAATTTTTTTCGATATCATGCTTCATTTCGGAACTTTGATTGCTGTTTTGATATTTTTCAGAAAAGAAATTGCGGATATTTTAAAAGCCTTGTGTAACGGAGTTAAGACAAAAGATTACAGCGAACAAAACGCAAAAGTTGGGCTGTATATATTATTGGGTACGGTTTTAACCGTAGCTGTTGCATATCCTTTGGAAAAAGTTGCGGAAAAGCTTGTGTATTCGCCTGCTGTTGTCGGAATCTTACTTGTTATGACAGGTTTTATTCTTTTCTATAGTGAAAATATATCAAAAAAAATCCCGACTAAATCAGATGTGGATTTGAAAAGTTCTGTTTTTATTGCGTTAGCACAAGGGATTGCGGCACTTCCGGGCCTTTCGAGATCCGGCTGGACAATTGCAACCGGACTTTTTAACGGTTTGGACAGATTGTCTGCTGCAAGATATTCGTTTTTATTGAGTATCCCTATAATTTTAGGGGCTTCCATGATTTATCCATTTATAAAAATAGATTTTCATGAAGCGGTTACCTATAATTGGTGTGCTATTATTTCAGGAACAATAGTTTCCGGACTTGTAGGATATTTGTGTATAAAATATTTTTTGAAATTTGTTGCAAAATTTTCTCTTGCAATTTTCGGTTATTATTGCATTGCTGTAGGTATTTTTACGGCAGTATTCTTTACTGTTTTTGCATAAAAAACATTGTAAAAAAATGTTAAATAGAACAAATGTCATCACAAAAAAAAATTTGACAGGTCTTATATAAAACGTAGTGCATGCGGAGTAAAAATGATATTACCGGTAAGTAATTTCAATAACAGAGTAAATTTTACAGACGATAAAAAGGCGAAAAAAAAGGAGCTGCCTTATGATTGCGATACTTTGTTAAAAAATAATTTTAAAAACAGAGCTTTGATTACGTATGACAAATTTACGAATGCGCTTTCGCTTTATACTGCAAAAGGTTTGAAGGGTGATAAGAACGCGAATTTCTATGAATTTTTAACAATGGGTTCAATTCCTTATGTTATAGGCAGTTTGATGATGATGTCCGTTTTTAATTCTGCGAATAAATTTTTTGAACCGATTGCACGTTCAAAAGCAGGCGCCGTAGGCCGTAAAATGGCTTTGGGCGTATTGTTTTACGGGATATTGAAAGCCGCTACAAAACCGTTGGTGACAGCTCCTGTTAAATGGCTTACCGGAGTTGATGTTGAAATTCCTTATGCAAAATTTATTTACGAATTGCCGGATAGTGTTGATGATACTGATATCACAAGTATTGAGTATCATAAAGTTTTTGAGAGCAAGGAGTTTTCGCGCTGGGATTTATTATATAAGTCAGAGGCAAAGGGTGAAAAGAGAAATGAATATTATGACAATATTGCAAAAAAATTGGGATACGGCGAAAATCTGAATGATTCGGATCAGGAAATGAAACCGGTTATAAAGAAAATAGCCACCAAGACAGATATGGCAAAAACATTGTCATCATATTTGTGGGCAGCGGCAGGTGTTGCTTATGCATTCCAGAATTCGTGGCAGGATTATTTTAATGTAGCCACATTAAAATTCTGGAAATTCGGAAAATTTAAGCATTCATTAAAAGTGTTTAAAAATACGGCTATAAAATGTGCAAAAGAGTTTTATAACGGGCCGTCGGGTGCAACGGGCTGGTCAAAATACGCCGGTAAATTTATGATAGGAACAGCTGCACTTTCAACGGTACTCGGAGTGTTGAATGCAGTATCAGTCAAAAAAGCTTCTGAAAAAACTCCAAAAGATGTCATAGATAAAGACAGAAAGTACGTGGTGAACTAGTTATGCGACCGAATTTAATTCAAACATATCTTAATAATATGCCGCAGGTTCCGCCCGATAAAAAGGATCGTAACCTTGATATTGAATATGTACTTTCGAACAGAACTTTTATAAAGCCTTTGCCGTCAAAAGGTCATTTGATAAATAGAGGTATTCTGAGCGCTCCGGCTGCTGTTGCTAAAAATATTGCTTATGATACAAAATCTTTCGTAAAAGCAGCAAGGGGTAAAGCTAATGATTATGAGGCAGGAAAAGTTAATGATATAGGCATGAAACTCGGCGGGCTTATGATAGCAGGTTATCTTATGACAAGAAAACAGGCTCCTCTTGCAAAAGCAATGGAGTTTGTGGGACTTGCGTCGTTTTTTGCAGCAATGTCTATTTGGCCTAAAATAGCACTTCAATGGCCGGCTCAGTTGGTTCATGGGTTTAATATAAGACAAAAGTATGAGGACAGTTTTGGCCGGGAAAAATTATTCTTCCAGGATCCTCAATATTTGGCCTGGTCTTTATTCAGCGATCAGAAAATTAACAAAATCGGTGACTGGATGGGCGTCCCGAAAGATATGAACAACCGCCGCGACTTTATTCAGGAAAAGATGAAAAAAACTGCAATTCAAAATAATACTATGTGGATGTGGACGGCTGGTTTTGCTACCCCTGTTTTAAGCGCCTTAATTTGTAATGCGTGCGAAAAACCGATTACTAATTTAATAGGGAAGCATAGAGCTAAAAAAGCTGATAATATGCTTTTGGATTTGAATAATGCATCTGTAAAATTTAAAGATACTGCCGCTTTAGATGAGCTTGAGGAGTTTATTGCCGAGAATAAAGATAAAAAATTAAATTCTGATTTGGTTAAAAAAATTAAAGCCAATTTGACAAAAGGTTTTGACGGTGTCACGGCACAGGCCATAAGCGATGATTTGGATGATATTTTAGGTCTTAATAATAAAAAATATCATGTTGATTACATGACACTGGAAAATATTACCGCAAATACCCGTAAAGCTCTTGAAACTTTGGTTACTCCGGCTCAGGCTGACAGATTTTTGCCGGATACAGATTCGCTGCAGAATTTATTGAAAGATGATTTTTTGAATAAAGAGTTGTCAGAAACTGATGTGAAAAAATTGCTCGGTGTCGTAGGTGCAAAAATTAGAAGAAATGTTCGTTCGTATAATTCTTCAATTGATTTTGGTAAAGTTGATGAAAGACGCGTTATAGACAGGCTTTTTAATTTAAAAATGGCGGATAATCCTATTGCAAAAGCTATAAAACCTTCATCAAAATTGTCGGATTCTTTGGTTGAAACATTACGTTCAACGGCAAATGTTCTGACTGAATTTAAAGCTCGTAACGCTGTATTGGATGAATATATTTATTTAAAAGCTGCTGCTGCTCCTCAAACTGTTCTTGCTAATGCATGGAATGATTTTACGCATGCTTTGCCGAAATTGTTCAATATTTCTCAAAAAGAAATAGCTGAAACGCGGTTTGACAGAAAATTGACCGGCGAATTGCTGCGTAATAAGATTGAAAAAATTGTTGCATCTGATACTGAATATGACGCACTTGTCAGAGCAATAGTTGAAAAGATTAAAGTTTTTGACAGATCTCCGGCAATGTCAGAAAATTATATTAATGCGGTAAATAGTGTATTTGAGCGTTTCCCCAATGTTTTGCAGGAAAAAGGTCTGAGTATGCCGAATACTGTTAACCGTATTAACGGTAATTTTGGTTCTTTGAAAAATGTTCAAAAAGATTTCGGCGCTAATAGAGTGCTTGGAATAAGAAGTTCGCTATATAGATTATTAAATACTCTTGATTTTTATAAACGAATTGCCGATGCAGGAAAGATTTCCGATGAATATATTGCGGCATTGCATTCGGGTATGCCTAAAGCGGTTAAAGAGGAAATAGTTGAATTTGCAAAAAAACTTTCAATAAGCGGTACAACATCCGATTACATAACAAAATTCTTTGAATTACGCAATCCAAAACTGAATTCAGATGATAAAAATCAGATAAAATCCGTTGCCGGCAAAGTGGAATATAAATTTCTCGGCGAAAATGTCCCGGGTGGCAAGGTTGATATCCCGCAGGATAAAATGTTCTTCCATGAAATTATGAAATTACTTTATGAAAATAAAATGCACCCGCATACCGTAGATATTGTTTCAAATTCCGGATCTGCACTGGTTGATGAATTGGCTGAATACAGAAGAACTTTTATAAATGAAATCGGCAATGCCGAATACTTCTTTAAACCTCACCATACAACTGGTGCAATAAATAAAAATACGAAATCTTACAGACAATTCCTTCTCGTAGGGCTTGCGCCGGATCAGATGCTGAATATGACAACAAAATCTATCTATAATACCAGAAAATGGCTTAAAATGTTCGGCGGATTCGGAGCAGGACTTTTGGGTGTAACTGTTTTGTCGCAGTTTTTCTTTGGAAAAATGAAATTACCGGGAGGACAGAAAAATGATTAGTTCTACAAATTTATTAACACAAAAAATCAGCTTTTATCAGTCAAAACCGGAATTAAAACAGGCAGACAGATCCTACGAATTTCCCAAATCAGGAAACCTTTTGGAAAGTTTTCTAAAAACAACGGCTGCTGCTAACGCGCCTTTAGTAATAAAAACAGAACCGGCTAAAACATCCGAAAATAAACCTTATAAAAATGATTTCAGAACTCTTATAAGAAATAACGAGGCTAAAATTCTTGCAATTGTACCCAGAATTTTTAACGCTCAGGATTTGAACGGTAATGAATACATAGATGCTGATGAGCAAAACGGTACATTTTTGAATGCTATTGACAGATTGGATGAAGTAAAAGCTCAAGGGTTCAATACACTTCATATACTTCCAATACATCCTCCCGGTAAAATGAAAGCTATGGGTACTGCAGGTTCGATATACTCTCCGAAAGATCTGCTTGCAATAGATCCGGTTTTAATTGATAAAAATGATCCGCGCTCTGACAGGGAACAATTTAAGGCTTTTGTCGATGAATGTCACAAACGCGGAATTAGAGTTATGTTGGATTTGCCCAGCTGCGCATCATATGATATGTTTTTGGAAAGACCTGAATTGATGGCAAAAGAGCGCGACGGCCTTGCAAAAATTCCTCAGGGCTGGACAGATATAAGAATGTTCCAGCCGTGGGAAGATGAAGGTAAGCGCACACTTAATCCGAAACTTTTGGAACTTCATAAACAGTATATAGATTTTTGCGTTGATATGGGAATTGATGGTATTAGAGCCGATGTCGCACGCGCTAAACCGGTTGAATTCTGGGATATAATTATTCCGTATTCAAGAAAGCTTGATCCTGAATTCGGCTGGCTTGCAGAAACTTATACTTATGAAGACGCTTCCCCTCAGGCCAACATGCCTTATGACAGGCCGGAAGATTCCCTCAGAGCAGGCTTTGATATGATTTACGGTCAGTATCATATCTTCCATGAAATGCCGACAGCAACTGATTTTGTCAAATATGTTGAAGATCAGCTGGAAATGTCAAACCGCCTTGATAAAGGAAAATCGTTAATTGGTTCTTTTGCGACTCATGATGATATTTCGCCGATGTATCATGGTAAAACAGAATATTGCAACCTGACAAGCGGGCTTCAGGCAACTTTGCCGATGTTGAATCCTTATATTGTTGACGGCTTTCAAACCGGTGATTATTACGCCTACCCTTATGAAGACAAGTATAATCCGGAAACTTCAACCGAATGCAATACTATGATTGTCCATCACGGCAAACTCGATATATTTAATCTTTCAAGAAAACCGGGCGGAAAAAATCCTGAAATAGGCGAATTTTTGACAGAATGTTTCAAACTTAAAGATAAATATTCTGATGTCGTTAATAAAGGTTCATTTATAGAACTGGATAAAAAAGGTGACGAAAACGATCAAATTATTGCTTATGCACGCCATTATAAAGGCAAAACGATTCTTGTTGTCGCCAATAAAAATATTGATAGAAATTCATCAGGCACAATAAAAGTACCAACATTAAAAGCAGACCAGAAATTGGAAAATCTCCTTCCGTCTTATGGTGATGAAAGTATAATTCAGGCAGATTCCGGTGTGTTGCATGTCGATTTGGGCCCTGCAAGAATTCATGTGTTTGAAATTGATACACCTTTTATAGAAAATTATTCTAAAAAGATTTTTAAACAGCATTAAGGCACACATTAAATAAACAAAGGTGCAGGTAAAAACTTGCACCGCTTTTTTGTCTGTTATATAATCCTGTGTGAGGTAAAAATGTTACAAGAATTCTTATATTCAAAAATTCACAGAGCCACTGTTACTGATGCTAATTTGAATTACGTCGGGTCAATTACTATTGATGAAACCTTGATGAAGGCAAGCAAAATAAAAGAAGGTCAAAAGGTTGATATATTGGATGTAAATAACGGAGAAAGGTTTCAGACTTATGTAATCAAAGGTTCTGCTGATTCAGGATGTATTTGTTTGAATGGTGCCGCAGCGAGAAAAGTTCAGCCGGGCGATAAGGTTATAATCGTATCTTATGCGTATTTTACACCGGATGAAGTTGTAAATTTCAAGCCTGCAATTGTAATGGTAGACGAAAATAATAAAATTATATAAGCGGACCAGGATGAATAACCTCAGCGTATTTCGGGTTGACAGCAAGCCATTTGAAAGCGTGTTCGTCGGTTTCCGGAATATCAATAACAAAAGTTCCGCCGTAGCGGCCGCGTGAAAATATCAAATAGCCCTCTTTAGCAAGATTATGGAAGGCTTTTCTTATTGTATTCGGGCTTAAGTCCATTTGTTTTGAAAGCTCTGCTATGGATGGCAGCTTCATGCCAACCGAGTAATTCTCTGCAATCATTTTTTTTATATTGTTTTGTGTTTTTTCATAATAGTAAAAAGCAGTGTCTTTTGCCGGCGCAAATATAGATGTTTCATAGCGTTGTTCAACGGTCATTTCATCCGGCATTTTAACAACAATGGTTCCGTAACGTCCGCGTCTTGCTAGCAGTATTCCTTCTTGAATAAGCAGTTTCAAAGCATCATGAAGTGTTTTTATACTGACTTTGAATTTTTCTGAAAGTTCTGCATGTGCCGGAATTTTGTCACCTGTTTGGAGATTGTTTTTAATATATTCTTTTAAGTCATTTTGAATTTTGTCGACAAGAGTTTCGTTTGAATTTTTATCAGTGATTTCAAAATCATTTTTGTTCAGGATCCAGCCGGTTTCTTTGGAATTTTTAAATTTATGAGTTAAAATTCCGCGATTACAAAGATATTCCAGCGCAAGTCTTGCCGTATTAGGCGAACAACCGGCTTTTTGTGCAATAATACAGGATGACGGCAGATTGTCACCTGGCATAAAGCCTGATTTTAAAATATATTTTTTAATATTTTCTATTGCAACCTCACGTTTTGATGTCAATTTACGCATTGCGGGATTTTGTTTGTCCGAAGATTTGACAAGAGTTCCTATACATTGTTTGGATTGTACAAAACCATTGTCTTCCAAATATCTGAGTGCGTTTTGCATAGTCCCCAGACTCACGCCGAACATATAGGCAAAATCTGCTTTGGAAGGGAGCAAATCATTTTCGTTGATCTGGCCCGATGCTAAGTCTTCTTTTATCCATTCGCCAAGCCATTTGCTTATTGTCACAGCTTTTGACTCGGTTATGTTCTTTAAGTCCGGCAAATCCTTTTTTATCTCATTTATTTGAATTTTTGTCAATTCGTTCTTTTTAATATTCAATTCACACCATCCGTTAGTTAATAATACACTATTTATAAAAAAACATCAAGAATTTTTTTGACGGAATATTAAATAATTTTTACAAAATTTATTTATGTCTGAAAAAGTTTATATCTTTCAAATCTTGTTTTTTGACAACTAGTCCGCAATTGCGGCAGGAAAGGTATTCACCGGTGCTGTCGAGCGGCATAAATATGTGTTCGCAAGCCAAATAATCATCATCCTGTTCATTATTGAGCGGGTCGTAGGAATTATAGGGGTCATTTTTTTTTATAAATTTTTTCACCAGAAGTTCTAAAAAGTACATTACAAGTTAAATCCTTCAGGGAGTAGATTTTCAATTTTATGAAAAGTCAATTCATTTTTATTTTTTAAAATAATATCAATTCCGTTATCCGATTTGAATTCGTGCAGCACCTGCCGGCAAGCCCCGCAGGGATAACAGTTATCCATATTAGGAGAATATATTGCTATTGCTTTAATTTTTTTCTCGCCGTCAGCTATTGCAGAGCCAATAGCATTTCTTTCCGCGCATATTGTGAGTCCGAAACTTGCGTTTTCAAAGTTACAGCCTGTGTATATTTTATCATTTTCCGTTAAAACACACGCGCCAACTGGAAATTTGGAATAAGGAATATAGGCATTTTTAGAAACTTCAATTGCTTTTTCCATTAAAAAGTTGTAATCCATAATATTCTCCTTTAGGAATATTTTAGACTGTTTTTTTAGAAATATAATCCATTAGGTGTATGATTGTGCTATAATTTTATTATGAAAATATGGGCCAAGATTATAGTATTAATTTGTTTGTTTTTAGGCAATTGTGTTGGTGCGGAATCTTTTAAGGTGCTTGTGCTGCCGGTTGATTTATTGAACGTGTGCGGAAATTACTATTGCTTCCCGGAAATGTCGGAAATTATTGCTGACGACGTTATAAAGAATTTTAACAGTCAGGGAAAAATTTTATCGCCCGATTTATATGCAGTAAGGAAAAAATTATCTTCAGATGCTAAATTAAAAGCTTCAGCAGTTAATGTTTTAAATAAATATAGAAGTTCCAAATCGGTTGATTTTACAGGATTAAAACTTCTATCTAAGGCTTTTGATGCAAAATCTGTCCTGTTAATTGATGCTGAAGCGGTTCAACAAAGTACCGGAAGAAGTGTCTGGGAAGTTTTGGAAATTTCAACAGTGTTTGAAATATATAATATTTATAAAATGGAAATTGATGCGGTATTGACTGATAACGTTAACGACATTGTAATGTGGAGCGGAAAGTATAAAAGAAGTCTTGCAGATAACGAATCGCGGTTCTGGGCGGTTTCAACGGCGCAGGCTGAATCGCAGCTGGAAAAATTGAAATTCTATTCAAAAGATATTGTTTCCAAAGACATTGCGCAAAACATTATGCTGAGATTTTATCCGAAAGTTACAAAACCTGTTTTACCGGCTTCTGATAAAACAAAACAAACGGATTTTATTACCAAACCTTTTGCTAATGTTCGTCAGCAAGATGAAAACGATTACGGTGAAATACAAAGCGAAACAATTTTTGATTTTTAATTCATTTTAAAATTCGGCTGTTTTGTCTGCGGCAGATTGTTATTTTGTTGTTCTTTTAAGCGTTCGTTAAAAGAATTGGCAGGTGTTTGAATATTGTTTTGCGGGCTGTTGTTTTTATTCTGCTGCGGTTCTCTTTTTATCAGGTCATTTTTCATTTCAACCTGTGCAGGCGTTTTTATTGCAATTTCGTTTAGTTCATTCATTCTTTGTGTCGCATCCATGGCGGCAAATACTATTACGGTTGCTATTGCTATAAATATTAAAAAATTTTTCATTTTTTGCTCCTTTTTTAATATTTTATTCTTTCGGCTGATGTTTTGTAATGCCCGATTGTTTAATACTTGCCTAAACTTATATTCAGTGTTAAAATGTTTCTGTAAAAGAGAGGAATAATTTATGGCAAGATTAGTAAGACCTTCATGGGCAATAAGATGCGTACAATCAGGCTGCAAAACCTTGTTTGAAGTGGCTCAGCTGGAAGATGGTAAACAACAGGAAGTTGTTTGTCCCAATTGCGGAGAGCATTATGTATATCCTATTTTGGATAACAATGACGACGCACGGTAAAAATGTTTAATAATACTGATAAACGCTATAATCAGTATAGTGCACATTTGAAAAATAAATTCGGCGCTAAGGTTTATAAAATAACACTTGACGCCGGTTTTTCGTGTCCAAACAGGGACGGAACAATTTCTACGGGCGGATGTATATTCTGCGATGAGGGCGGAAGTTTTTCACAGGCGCATTCTAATAAATTATCAATTGAAGAACAGGTTGACTCCGGCATTAAGAATTTGACGGAGCGGTTTAAAGCTGAAAAATTCATGTCATATTTTCAAGCCTATACAAATACTTACAAACCGGTTAAAGAACTCGAAAGAATCTATAATTCCGCATTACATAATGACAAAATAGTCGGCATTTCAATCGGAACACGGCCGGATTGTGTTGACGATGAAAAGCTTGATTTAATTGCTGCTTACAAAAATGATTATTACACATGGATTGAATACGGACTACAGTCGATTCATGATAAGACTTTGAACCGTATTAACCGCGGCCATGACATGGATTGTTTTTTAAAAGCTTATGAAAAAACAAAAGAACGCGGGATTAATGTTTGCGTGCATGTGATTTTCGGGTTGTGGGAAAGCCATGACGAAATTATGCAGACTGCTCAAAAGCTTGCACAATTAAAGGTCGACGGGGTCAAAATCCACATGCTTTGCGCCCTTGAAAATACAAAACTCGCAAGGATGTACAAAAACGGCGAAATTGATTTCATGAGTGAAGATGATTATGTAAATTATGTGTGTGACTTTTTGGAATATCTTCCGAAAGAAACTACAATACACCGTCTTGCAGGAAACGGTTTTAGAGATACTTTAATCGCGCCTAAATGGCTCGGTGCAAAGTTCGACTGCTTGAATAAAATTGACCGCGAATTTATTAAGAGAAATTCACATCAAGGGTTGAAATTTATTTACAAATGAGTAAAAATGTGTAATAATTAATAAGGTTATTTTGTAAAATTTTGTTAAAAAAATTAAAAAAAATCGGCAAAAAATATTTTTCACGGATTTTTAATTGTTTGCAACAGAATTGGAGAAAATATGTTAAGTGTACAATCAGTAAATTTCAGACCTGCATTTGGTTCTTATTATCCGAAATACGGCGAAGTTAAAGATGTTGATTATGAAGTGGTCGATGATATGCCGTCAGATGAATATTATTCAAAAGAAGCGTATGAAAATGATAAGTCAGCGCTTGAAAAGCAGCTGGAAGAAATAAATGCGGTGGTCGAAAATACTGAAGTGCCGAAACCGATTCGTGCTGTTGGTAAACTTGCTACAATAGGTTTGGGTGCAGCTCTTGGATTTGCAGGTCTGAAATACGGTACTCAGGGGGTTATCTCAAAAATTATCAGACCCGGTGTAAGACGTATTAAGGCTCTTGGTGAGAAAAAATTCGTAAAAAATATTTTCTCAAAATCTCAGGAACTTTTGGCTGAGTTAAAAAATTCCAAGCTGGGTGTAAAAACAAACGAGTTTTTAACCGGTTTAAACAACAAATATAAAGATACAAAATTTTCTCAAAAGTTAAGCAATTTGTGCGCAGGCATAAAAGAAAATGAATATTATAAATCCGCTGTTGCAAAAGGTGCACAATTAAAAGAACAAGTTGCAAAATGGGCAACAGCCGATAATCTTGAAAAAGGAACATCAAATCTTTTCGCGGTAAGCGGCGGCGTTACCGGCGGTGTTAGCGCATTACAGGAGGTTACAAAAGATTAGTATGTCATTGTGTGTTAACAAAATATCCTTTACCTCTAATAATGAAAAACGTGATGAAAACCGCGTTACTGCTACTGAAGTCGGTGTCGGTGCAGGTGCTACTGTAGGCGGTGCTAAATACGGTATTAATGCATTTAAACGTTTCAAATTAGGCAAAGTCGGCGATGTCGTTCAGCTGTCAGGTGAAACAACAAAGGCTATTAGAGAAGCTGCAGATGTCGGTAAAAAGACAAAATCTCTTTGGAGTAAGATGTTTGCTAATGCTAAAAATTATAAAGAAAGTATTATTAACTGGGGTAAAAATCTTAAAGTCGCAAAATGGCTGAAACCTGTGTTTGACAGTAAAGCATTCGCTAAATTTTCCGGTATTGCCGGCGGAATCACCGCTGTGTTTGTATTTATTTCCGGAATTGGCGAGATGAGTAAGACCTTCGGTAAGCTCGCTGACAGCAAAGCTTAAAAAATATTGTTAAATTGATAAAATCGTGCTAAACTTCGGTTATGCACGATTTTGTTTTAAAAGAAATTGTAACTGATAATTTAGACAAAGAGCTTTCCTCCGTTGGGTTTGACAAATCCTATATCAAAAAAGCCCGTGACAAATTTGTTTATAAAAATATAAAAATTTTCGGACTTACGCCGGCGCAGGCAAATATTTTGAAGCAAACAGCATTATCTGTCGGTGCTGATTGCGCAACCCACAGGGAAACAATTACCGCTAAAGTCGAAAAAACGGATTGTATTCTCGGCGGGAGTTTATCACAAATTGATAAAATTGCCCAAAAACTTGCCTTGCAGCCGTTTGGACTTAAAAAACTCGGCGAAATGCTTATGCAAAGGTATGTAAAAAATGACGAAAGGTGCAAAATCGTAGGAATTTTAAACCTTACAACTAATTCTTTTTCTGACGGCGGCGAGTTTTATGAGTTCAATAATGCAATTGAACATTTAAATGAAATGTTAAAAGACGGGGCGGATATTATTGATATCGGCGCGGAGTCTACAAAACCCTATTGTGAGCCTGTGTCTGACGATGAACAGCTTGCTAAACTGGTGCCTGTTTTGGAATATATTAAAGAAAATAAAATTACGACAGCTATAAGCATTGATACCCGCAGTGCAAATGTCGCACAAAAGTGTCTTGAGCTGGGGGCGGATATTATTAATGATGTTTCGGGTTTTGACTATGATATAAAAATGCCTGATGTAATTGCTGAATTTAACGCCAAAGTTGTTATCCAACATTCAAAAGGAACGCCACAAAATATGCAGGATAATCCTTTTTATGAAAATTTAATGGATGAAATTTATCTCGAACTTGAAAAGAAAATTGAGCTTGCTGTCTCAAAAGGCATAAAGCGCGAAAATGTCATCATAGACCCTGGTATAGGGTTTGGCAAGACCCGCCAAGATAATTTTGAAATTATTAATCGAATTGAAGAATTATATGGGCTTGGCTGTCCCGTTATGCTTGGGATTTCTCGTAAAAGTTTATTAAATATGCAGAATGAGGATAATTTTATAAAAGATATTTTTACTGTTGCGTTAAATACACTGGCGGTAAATAAAAAAGTGGATTTTTTGCGTGTTCATAATGTAAAATTAAACAAAATGCTTATAAATTTACTTGAAAATGCTGGGCTTTAATCCTAAAGACAAAGCCATCCGGTAATCTTAACTGCAAATATTATCCCAGCGCCTATGAAATGCAGATAGTAAATTTTTTAAATGACTTCCGGCATTAGAATTGATATTACCGCATTATTCAAATTCAGGTATTTTTTGATGATATTTTCAAGATCTTCAACACTAATATTTTCCAGTTCGTTCAGGTAGTGCTCTATTATTTTTAAATCGCCGCAAACCGTCATGTAATAGCCGATATTCTCGCCGATTTCTGAAACGGTTTCGGCTGAATATGCAAATTTTGATTTAGTTTTTTTCTTGGCTTTCAAAAGTTCTTCTTCCGTAATCTTGACCGTAAAAAGCTTTTCCAGCTCTTTTTTGATTAAATCAAGTGCTTCTTCTTTTTTTTCGGGTTTGAAATTGGCTTGTATAAAGAAATTATCACCGTCTTTAAACTGATAATGTTCTGAATTTATCATATTGAAAACAGGTTCCGGCAGCTTTTCGATTAAATTTTGATAAAGTCTTGAGCTTGTGCCGTCGCCGAAAATCAGGCTTATTAAATCCAGACATATTGTGCCTTTTAAATCATTTGCTTTAGGTCCGAGCCAGCCAAACATTGCATAAGATGTATTTATATGTGAAGTTTGCTCAATATATTTAGTTTCAGTTACAGGTAAATCCGGTTGGTGAGAAGGTGCAGGATGATTTTCACGTCCTTTAAAATCAAATTCTTTTTCTATTTTTTTCAGAACTTCATCGCGGTCAAAATCTCCGACAACAATGGTTGTCATGTTTTCAGGAGTATAGAAATTTTTGTAATAATCCATTATATCATCGCGCGTAACTTGGGAGATAATCTCCGGTGTTCCTATGACATCGCGTTTGTATGGGTGTTTTGTGTACATATTATAATTGCAAGTATTATAAACTTTAGTCCACGATTGGTCTTTTCGCATCCGAATTTCTTCGATGACAACGTGGCGTTCCCGTTTATCCATAACGTTTGTGTCGTTTAAGTCAAACGGCGCGCCGATTTCTTCTTCAGGTAAAACAGGATCAAGCATCATATCAGCATGAAGTTCTATTGCAAGGTCGAGATTAGAATTATTTTCACCTTTAGGAAGTGTTACATAATAAAAAGTATAATCTTTCCAGGTGGCTGCATTTACAATCGCGCCTTTGGCCTCGAGAGTTTTGTCAAAATATCCCGCCTTATGAGTGTGTGTACCTTTGAACATCAAATGTTCCAAAAAATGCGAAATGCCGTTATTTTGGTTGTTTTCATTTATGGAGCCTGTTTTAACCCATGTACTTATATTAACAAGAGTGCCTTCTTTATGTGCCAAAACAATTGTATGGCCGTTTTCACGCGTGTAAACTTCGACATCCTTCGTTAAAAAGGGATATTTTACAAGACTTTTTTTCATATAACCTCTCTTTGTAATGTTAATTATACCTCAAAAACTTTTTTTGGTATATAATTAAATGTATGGATGTTATTAATCGTTTGAAAAATAAAGTGGTGGTTTCTGTTCAGGCAATGCCTAGTGAACCTTTATACTTGGAAAAATGCATGGCTGCGATGATGAAGTCCGTTGTAAAAGGCGGCGCCGGCGGTTTGAGGGTTGCTGGTGTTCGTGATGTCAGAAATGCAAAGACGCTTTTTGACGTTCCTGTAATCGGGATTACAAAACCGAATATCATTCCTTTGAATTATAAAGAAATAGTTTATATTACACCGACATTGGAGGATGTAATATCGCTTGTTGAGGCCGGTGCTGATGTTATTGCGTTTGACGGAACTCAAAGACCCCGTCCGAATAAAAATTCTCTGGCCGAGATGATAAAATATATTCATATTAATAAAAAAGTGGCAATGGCTGATATTTCAACTGTTGAGGAGGGAATTGCGGCAGCAAAGCTTGGGGCGGATATTTTATCGACGACTCTTGCAGGTTATACGCTCGAGTCATTAAATTCACCTGCTGGGCCGGATTTTCCGCTTTTAGAAGAACTTATAAGTTCTGTGGATGTGCCGGTTTGCCTTGAAGGACGTATATGGGAGCCTTGTGAAGTTGACAGAGCTTTTTCTCTTGGCGCGCATTCTGTTGTTATAGGTTCTGCAATTACGCGTCCTCAGCTTATTACAAAACGTTTTGTTCAAAGGGGTAATAAATAGTGAAAAATGCACTTGCAATTGATGTCGGAGGAACTAAGATTTATTCCGCAATAATAAATCAAAACGGTGAAATAATATCGGATATTGAAAAAATTTCTACTCCCAAGTATTATGACGATATACTTTCAGTTTTTAAAAATATCATTAAAAAATATGAAAATGAGGTCGATATTATAGCGTTTTCTACCTGCGGGGCAGTAAATAATGATAATACACGAATTCTCGGTTCGACCGGAAATATTGCAAAAGGGTATCCTTCAACGAATTTTCAGAGTTTGAGCAGAAGGCCGGTATTTTTGGAAAACGATGCCAATTGTGCAGCGTGGGCTGAATATAAAATAGGGGCGTCTAAGAGTTGTTTGCATTCCGTAATGCTTACGCTCGGGACGGGTGTCGGCGGCGGAATTATTGTCGGCGGCAAACTGTTAAAAGGTAAAAATGGCGCGGCAGGCGAAATGCATTTTAAAATGCGTACTGATAAACACAGAAAATGCACATGCGGTTCGTGGGACTGCTTTGAAATTTATTGTTCGGGAACAGGGTTGAAGCTTACGGGTGAAGAATTGTCCGGGAATCCCAAGATTACAACATATGAAATAATTGACGGGATGAAATCAGGCGATGAACTTATGTCAAAGATTTTTTCCCGCTGGCAAAATGATATTCTGGAAGGGATTATCGGGCTTGCTAATCTTTTTGACCCTGATGTCGTTGTTCTTTCGGGTTCTATGGCGCAGTTTGTTAATACGGATTATCTGACGGAGGCAGTAAATAAAGAAATAGTAACGACTCCGACGCGTGTGGTTAAGGCGAAGGCCGGAAATTATTCAGGCATGATAGGTGCAGCGCTTCTTGCGTTTGAAAAGTACAAGGGGTAAATTTTGGGCAAGGCTAAGAAAAGAAGTTTACATTTGGGAATTAATGACAGGTTTTCAAAGCTTTCACGTGAAGAAGCGGTTGAAACAGTTGTTGATATGCTAAAAACCGGTGATAGAGATGTTTATGCACTTGTAACTCTTTTTGGGCTTACGGCAGAAGAAATTCTTGAAGCCGGTGCAAGTTATGAATCAGTAATAGGAATGGGGAATATTTTATTGTGAACAGATTGAAATTCTGGTGGAATTGTTCAAGAGCTTTTGCTCTGCCGGTTACGGTAATGTCGTGGCTTTTGGTATTTGTATATGCCTTAATTTCCGGCGGAAATGCTCTTTTTGGGGGTCTGGCACTTATCGGGATTTGTTTTGCGCATCTTGCAGCAAATATGTTTGACGATTATTTTGATTATAATATTTTGTCAAAAGACGAAAAATATCTTAAATCTGCTCAAGTTTGCAAATGTAAATTTATAACCGACGGACTTGTAACACATAAAGGAATGTTGATTGCAGGATTGGTGTGTTTGTTAATCGCGGTATGTTTCGGCGTTTTATTTACGTTAATTGCCGGCTGGGGCGTGGTTTTGATTGCACTTCTTGCAAGTGTTTTCGTGATTTTTTATTCAAAATTCACATTTATAGGGCTTGGAGAATTTGCGGTTGGGATTACTTACGGGCCATTATTGTTTGAGGGGGTTTATTATGTTATGACAGGAAGTTTTTCGCTGGATGTCTTAATCCTTTCACTTGGGGTTTCGCCTTTTGTAATTGCATTTTTATATACTCACACGATTTTGGATTACGATGGGGATTTGTGTTCGCACAAAAAAACTCTTGCGTGTTCGTTTTCCGATAAAAATGATGCACTGAAAGTTCTTGCCGGATTTTATGCGGAAGGATATGTTTTCATGGCGGTTTTTGCATATTTAACACATATTTATACAGTCGTAATCTCATTTTTAGCCGTTCCTTTGATTTGTCTTTTATATAAAAGTCTTGCTGAATATAATCTGGATAAAAGTCTTGTGCCTGAGGTCAAGTGGTGGAATTATCCTCTAGGAAACTGGGCACACATTGAACAAGAAGGGACTCAGAGTTTTTATTTAAGACTTTATTTGGCGCGTAATATTACAACTTATTTCACTATACTTGTTTGTATTGCATTTGTGCTTGAAAATTCCTTTTAAATTTGCTACTCTAATATAAAAGAGAGGAAAAAATGACGACAAATCAATCCCTAAAACCTCTGACAGTTGCCGTAAATGCATTGGGACATCTTGAAATCGGCGGATGCGACACTGTTGCGCTTGCAAAAAAATTCGGAACACCTTTGTATGTCTTGGACAGATATACAATAGAAAGTATTTGCAGAGAATATAAAAACGCGTTTAAGTCTTATCCAAAAATCCGTATGATGTACGCGTCAAAAGCCTTGTGTACTATCGCCACTTCGCAATTGATTGCAAAAGAAGACTTTGGGTTTGATGTTGTATCCGGCGGGGAGTTGTTTACGGTGCATAAAGCGGGTGTTGATATGTCAAGAGTCCTCTTTAACGGCAATAACAAGTCTTTTGATGAACTTTCGCTGGCAATTGACTTGAATACCGGCAGAATTTCCGTTGATAATTTTACCGAGCTTGAAATGTTGAATGAAATAGCTCTGTCAAAAAATAAAATTGTTAAAATTCTCCTGAGGATTACACCCGGTATTGAATGCCATACACATGAATATATTCAAACAGGACATCTTGATTCAAAATTCGGGTTTGACCTGACACAGATTGACGAAGCTGTTGAACTTATTCTGAAAAAATATAAGCATCTTGAGTTGATGGGACTGCACGCACATATTGGGTCTCAGATTTTTGAAACGAAAATATACTCTGATGAAGTTGAAATTTTGGTAAAAGAAATTGCTCGTCTTAGAGAAAAATTTGTCCTAAATCTTGATGAAATTAATCTCGGAGGCGGTTTGGGGGTTAAATATACAAAAACGGATAAACCGCCTTCTGTCGATGAAATTGCGGATGTAATTATCACGGCGCTTAATACTGCAATTCAAAAATATCAAATCGTTCCGCCTGTTGTCTATATTGAACCGGGCAGAAGTATTATTTCCACTTCCGGTGTAACCCTATACACCATCGGAGGCCAAAAACAAGTTCCAAACAGTACAAAATATGTTGCAATTGACGGAGGGATGGCTGATAATCCGCGACCTTCAATGTATAGTGCTGAATATTCTGCGGTGGTCGCTAATAAGGCAAATTCTGAAGAAAATTTACAAACAGTAACAATTGCCGGCCGATTTTGTGAATCAGGTGATATTTTGATAAAAAATATTCAGCTCCCGAATCCCGAAAAAGGCGACATTTTATGCGTGTTTAACACCGGTGCCTATAATTTTTCAATGTCATCAAATTACAATCGGGTCCAAAAATCGTGCATGGTACTTGTAAATAATTCACAATCTGATATTATAGTATATAGAGAGACATTTGAGGATTTAATTTCTCGTGATGTTATTTTGGATGGGTTAATATGATATCGGAAATTTCAGCATATTTTCAAAGTTTAATAGCGCCTATGGATTTGGCTTTTAACTGGACTAATTTGGTTGAAATTTGTGTTATTATTGCAATTTTATGGCTTTTTTATCAAAAATTTATCAAAAACACCCAGTCTGAAAAATTTGTAAAAGGCGCGTTTTTTCTGGTATTTTTATGGATTTTTAGTGAGATTTTAATTAGATTTGATCTTAAGATAATTGGTGTTTTTTTGAAATCCGTTGTAACCCTTGTCGCATTAAGTTTAATAGTAATATTTCAACCGGAATTAAGGCGGCTTTTGGGATTTTTAGGTCAGGTTGATTTTATTAATAAACTTTTTGATAATTCTAAAAAAACGGACAGCAAACGTATTGACGTTGTGAAAGAGATTATTGAGGCGGTAAAATATTTTTCTAAATCTCATACAGGAGCTTTAATCGTGTTTCAGGACGATTTGAGCAATACATATTATGATGTGGGAACAGAATTAAACGCGGATGTTTCTACTGAACTTTTGCTAACAATCTTTCATCCCAATACTCCGCTTCATGACGGTGCTGTTGTGATTAATGGTGACAAAATTATCTCTGCGGGTGTACTTCTTCCGCTTACGGAAGATCCAAAATTGAGCTGGAAATATGGTACACGTCACCGTGCTGCAATCGGAATGTCAGAAGTCAGCGATGCTGCATGTCTCGTAGTGTCGGAGGAAACCGGTGATGTATCCGTTTGTATTGACGGAACTTTGAAAAGATATGAGGATCTTGTGACTCTTAAAACCGATTTGGAAAATATTCTCGGGATTAAACCATCGGATGAGGATGGTAAAAAAACTGTTTTTAAAATAAATAATTTTATTACAATCAAGAAAAAATAATATGATGACAAAAACTATTCCTTTAAAATTTAAAATATTATTGATAATCCGTAAAATGATTTTTTTAACAATCGGAGCGTTTATTGCGGCTGCGGCAATTGAAGGTTTTTTGCTGCCAAATAACATTATAGACGGCGGAGTCATCGGTATATCAATGATCGCTACTTATCTGACTAAAATTAATCTGGGGCTGCTGGTTGTGTTGATTAATTTTCCTTTTATTTGTCTTGCTTTTACAAAAATGGGGAAAAAATTTGTTTTGCAGACTTTTTATGCAATTATAATGTTTTCAGTTGCTTTGAATGTTTTGCATGGTCATCATGCTACTGATGATTTGCTGTTGGCAACTGTATTCGGCGGAATTATATTAGGCACGGGTGTCGGTATAATTCTTAAAAATGAAGGTTCTCTTGACGGTACGGAAATACTTTCACTTGTTTTGTCTAAAAAATGGGGTTTTTCGGTCGGTGAATTCATTATGGGGATGAATATATTCATTTATTGCGGGGCGGGGCTTGTTTTTGGCTGGGGAAAAGCCATGTATTCAATGCTCACTTATTTTATTGCATTTAAAGTTATTGATATTGTTATTGAAGGGTTTAACAGTTCTAAATCCGTCAGGATTATCAGTGACAAGTCTTATGAAATCGGTCAGTCTTTAATTGAAAAACTTGATATCGGTATTACCTATATTTACGGTCAGGGCGGCTATTCCAAAATTGATAAAACAATGATTTACTGTATTATATCCAGGCTTGAGTTGTCTAAGCTCAAAGAAATTGTTAAGGAAATTGATCCGCACGCGTTTATGTCAATTGTTGATGTTCACGAAACTTACGGCGCAAGATTTAAAAAAAGTAAAATATAGACTAAAAAATATTATTCCGACTGTTTCCTGTTGCATTTCCTCATTGAGCTGTTATAATAAAATCAGGGAGCCATTATGATAACGCTGAATTATAAATATGCTGATTCATCGCTGATTGGCGACGCAAACGGCTTGAATATTCAACAAAAATTCGATGAGTATAAAAATACAATCGCAAATATTATTCTGGATTTGAATAAAAGAAAGGATAAGCCCGGCCAGTGGCTCAGATGGATGAATTTGGGCTATAGTGAAGAAACCGTCTGGTATGTGAAAGAATACGCAGCACTTGTCGAAAACAGATTTGAAAATATTCTTGTTTTAGGTATAGGAGGTTCTGCGCTAGGCGGTATGGCAGTTACTGAAGCACTTTTGAAACCTTATTGGAATTTGCTTTCACCCGAACAACGTAATGGTTTTCCAAGAATATTTTTTCTTGATAATATCGACCCGGATTCTATTGAAGGTCTGCTTGATGTCTTGGATTTGTCAAAAACTCTTGTGAATGTGATTACAAAATCAGGTTCAACCGCTGAAACAATGTCACAGTTTATGATTATAAAAGATAGGCTTGAATCGGAACTCGGCGACGATTACAGAAAAAATATCGTTGCAACAACAGACCAAAATGTTGGTGTGCTTAAACAAATTGCTGATCAGGAGGGGTACAAAACTTTTATTATCCCTGATGACGTTGGCGGAAGATTTTCGGTGTTTTCAGCCGTCGGATTATTACCTTTTGCGCTTGTGGGGCTTGATATTGACGAAATTATTAACGGCGTCAAAGATATGGATTTAATCCTTAAAAATACCGATATCCGCGAAAATATAGCAGCACAAAACGCTTTGATACATTTTCTTATGGATACTCAAAAAGGCAAAAATATTTCGGTTATGATGCCGTATTCAAGCCGTTTGCGTTATGTCGCGGATTGGTACGCGCAATTGTGGGCTGAATCTCTGGGAAAAGAAAAAAATCTCTTTGGCGATACGGTTCACATTGGTCCGACTCCTGTGAAAGCTCTCGGTGCTACTGATCAGCACTCTCAAATTCAGCTCTATAACGAAGGACCGAATGATAAAATTATTAATTTTATCAGAGTTAGCGAATTTGATAATAACCTTGAAATTCCGAAAATTTTTGAATACACGGGAATTGGTTATCTCGGCGGCAAAACGGTTAATGATTTGTTGAATGCAGAGGCTGATGCAACAAGGGTTACGTTGACGGATTACAATAAGCCTACGATTACTATTACACTTCCCGTGATTAACGGTTATTACATCGGACAGCTTTTGTATATGTTTGAAATTCAAACCGCTATTGCAGGTGCATTGTATAATATAAATGCGTTTGACCAGCCTGGTGTTGAGCAGGCTAAAAATTATACTTATGCGCTTATGGGGCGCGTGGGGTATGAAGAATCAGCTAATACGCTGCGCAAAAAAATGGCGTTGGGGTAAAAATGTTTTGTAAAATCTTAAAACTTCTTATATTACCGCTTTTTGTAATTATTTTATCCGTTAATTTCGGAAATTGTGACGGGTATAATAAAAATGTGTTAAAGGCGGGAATATCATTACAGGAACAGCTTCCGGAAAGTTTTTACGGCACTTGGCGAGTTAAGTCGGTTTTGGCTGACACAAATAGTCCGGAAAATTTCAGAAAAGAAAATACGGATATCTGGAACTTATCTAAGTCCGGCGACGTCATTAATCTCAGCAACCCTTTTACAGGGGCATCAGCCTCGATAATCTTGAGTTATGTGGGCGATGATGCAATCAGATTTACAAAAAAAGGAAATTATGACGGAAAAATTTTGACCGACACTGTTGAAATTAAATTGGCCGGCGATAAGTTTTCGGGTACAAATACTCTTGTGCTCGAAACTCTTTCCGATGTCGATAATTCCGTTATAAAAACGGCCAAAGCGGTTTATTCGCTTAAAGGTGAAAAAATAGCAGGTACAAGTATAAAGTGAGGATAAAATATGCAGGTAAAAGAATTTGATACGGTAATATTAGGGGGCGGTCCGGCAGGCTTTTCTGCAGGAATTTACGCTGCTCGCGGAGCTGTTTCAACCGCAATTGTCGATATTAACATGATGGGCGGTCAGCCGTCAAATTATCTTGAACTTGAAAATTATCCGGGATTTGGCACTATAGGTGGTTTCGATTTGATGGAAAAGTTTGAAGAACACGCTGATAAATTCGGGGTTGAAAAGTTCCCGATGCAGGAAATCGAGCGCGTTGATTTGATTTCTAATCCTAAAATAATTCTGACCGGCGAATACGAGTTCAGGGCAAAATCCGTAATTATCGCAACAGGCGCTCAGCCTATGAAATTGGGTGTTCCGGGCGAAAAAGAATTCGTCGGACGCGGAGTCAGCTATTGCGCGGTTTGTGACGGCGCGTTTTATAAAAATAAAGTTGTGGCGGTCGTGGGCGGTGGTAATGCGGCAGTGGAAGAAGCAATGTATTTGACCAAATTCGCCGATAAGGTTTACGTAATCCACAGGCGCGATGCCTTAAGAGCGGACAAAATCGTTCAGGATCGCGCATTTAAAAATGAAAAAATCGAATTTGTCTGGGATAGCGTCGTGAAAGAAATTAAGGGCGAAGATCTGGTTAATACGGTCGTTATTGAAAACGTTAAGTCGGGTTCAATGTCTGAACTTGCAGTGAACGGCGTTTTCCCGTATATCGGCATGGTTCCGAATATTGAACTTTTTAACGGCCAAATCGAGCAGGACAAAGGCGGTTTTATTCTGACTGACGAAACCATGAAAACCTCTGTTGACGGTGTTTTTGCGGTGGGTGATGTCAGACACACTCCTTTGCGTCAGGTTATAACGGCAGCCTCAGACGGAGCTGTCGGTGCGGTTTATGCGGTAAAATACCTCGAAACCCTTGCCCCTGTTGCAGCGAAGTAAGGTTGCAGAGCTTGCTTAATTACGTTTTTGAATGATTAAATCGTATCCCAGAATGTCGCAGATCTGCCGTAATTCCCGATAAGTTAAATATTGCCTTTTTAATTTTGCGGAAAAATTCGCAGGCTTAGTTGTTTTGCCTGTTCTTGCGTTTAGTTTGTCCGACAAGTCCTTTTGAAGCATGTATTCTTTGTTTAATAGATACTTCACAAGCTGAAAATCATCAAAATCGTTTATTACCATTCCTTAATTATAGTTTAGCTTGACACTCTCTGCAAAAAACGTTATAATAAACTATATATAAATAGATTAGTCTATTTATATATAATCTAATTTAATAAATCAACCGGAGGAAGAATAAATGGATAAAAAAGGTTTTACACTGGCAGAGGTCTTAATCACACTTGGTATTATCGGCGTGGTGGCGGCGTTAACTATTCCGACGATTATTGCAAATTACAAAAAAAATGTTGTTGTCACACAATTGAAAAAAGTGAATTCGTCATTAGCTCAATCATTTACACGAGCGGAATTTGAAAATGGTTATATGGGAAGCCTTGCATTAAACCCTGAAAATGCTGAAAAGTTTTTTGAAAATTATTGGAAGCCGTATCTTAAAATAGGTAAAATGTGCGAAAGCTACAGTGATTGCGGTTACAAATCAAATTCTGCATTTGTAAATCCGAATGGTCAGCAAGACGGCTTGATACTGATACATGACAGCAGAAAAACATTTATCGGTTTTGATGGGATGTTATATGTAATTTGTTTGTATACAGTAGAGGATGATGGTTCCATTCAAAGTGATACTAATGTCATTTTAGTTGACTTAAATGCAGCAAACCCGCCGAATAAATTTGGGTATGATGTGTTTGCTTTTGAGTATGAATCCGGTAAATCCGTTTTCCCGCGCCGAAGCGGTTATACGGATGAACAAATTAAGGAAGATTGTTCATTAACCGGCCGCGGTCTTACTTGTACTGAAGCAATCCGCCGTAACGGCTGGAAAATCCCTGATTGGTACCCGATAAAATTTTAATCGTTTGATAGTACGGGATATCCTTTATGAACTTATACTTCCTGCAGGACGCCTGTGGATTTGAACTTTTTTGATGAATGCAGGTTTATGTATTCCTTCAAAAGGTCAAAACAAACAGTGCAAACTTTTTCTGTGGCCTTTTCTTCATATTCGGATTTAAAATCAAAATCAAACTGGACAAGTGCATTTAAAAAGTCTCGGATTTTGTGGTGCATAATTGTTCTCAAGTGTAGGATTTCATTGCACTTTGCACAGACAACCCCGCCTGTAGAAGCGGAAAAGTACATGTTTTCTTCGCCCAAATGGCAGCCGCATGCAAGACAAGTTTCAAATTCTATCCCGAAACCTGATATCTGCATCATTTTTAATTGGAATTTTATAACAGATATCAATATTTCTATTTTGTTTTCAGCATCGGAAATTTTTTCAAGCGCTTTATAAAGAAGTGCGTAAACTTCGTTTGAACACGGGTCATCTTCAACCCCGAAATTGCTTACTACTTCTGTTATGTAAAATGAATAAAAAATTTTGTCCATATCCCGGCGGGTTTTGTTGAATGTATTCAAAACATCTGCCTGACAAATTCTGTCAAGGGTTTTGCCCTTATAGAGCATAAGTTTATTAGCAACAAACATATCCATTCTTGCGCCGAGTTTACTTTTAGGCTTTTTAACACCTTTTGCTACCCCTTTTATCAAGCCTTTATCTTTTGAATACATGACAATAATTTTGTCGGATTCAGACAAATTATAAGATTTCAAATTTATAGCATCAGTTACGAAATTATTCATTATTTATCCATGCCTGTTCCGTGATATACGCCGCGAATCATTTGTTTTAGTTCGTTTTTGTTGCTGGAGGCGAGAAGGGCGGCTTCTTGCGTGATGTCACCTTTTTGAAACATGTCATATAAAGACATATTAAGGGTAATCATGTTATTAAAGGAACCTTTTTTAACGAGGTCATAAATTTGTTCCAGCTCATTTTTTACAATAAAATCTTTGATAGTAGAGGTTACAACGAGAATTTCGCATGCCGGATGTCTGCCGGTGCCGTTAGCAAGCGGTACAAGTTTTTGAGAAACCGTGCCGCGAAGAATTTCTGCAAGCTGGTTTCGTACGAACGGTCTGTCAGCAGGTGTAAACATGTTGATAATCCGGTTGACTGTTTGGATAGCATTATTTGTATGAATGGTCGCAAAGACCAAATGCCCGGTTTCAGCGGCTTTTAATGCACTGCTGACTGTATCTTTATCACGAATTTCGCCGATAAAGATGACATCAGGGTCTTGTCGGAGTGCGTATTTTATACCGTCCGAGTAAGAAGGTGTATCTACAAGCAGTTGCCTTTGGGAAACAATGGATTTTTTGTTGTTAAAGATGAATTCAACGGGGTCTTCAATGGTGATAATGTGTTTTTGGTAATTTACGTTGATATATTCAAGCATGGAAGCAAGGGTTGTGGATTTGCCGGAACCTGTCGGGCCTGTAACCAGTACCAGTCCGTTATCCAGTTCGGTAAAATGGTTTATTGTTTCAGGCAGGTGCAGGTCTTGAAGTTTTCTTATGGTATAAGGAATTGTTCTTATTACAATCGCGTATTTTGCAAGCTGGCGGGAAACGTTGATACGAAATCTTGAAACTCCTTTGATTTCGTATGCAAAATCAACATCAAGCATACCTTCAATATTGTCTTTCAAATGCAGAGGTGCAAGTTCAACACAGGCTCTTTGAACATCGGCATCGGTTAACTGCGGCATGTTGATTTTGATTATTTTGCCGTCGCGTCTGACAGCCGGATATTCTCCTACGTGCAGGTGGATATCGGATGCGCCTATCGTGACTGCTTGTTTTAAAAATTCGACTACGTTAAATTCTTCTTGCATAAACTTTTCCTCTGTTTTGATTATAGCATTTTGTGGTAGTGCTGACAAGTGTGAGTTGGTTTAAAAAAGTTGAAAATATATTTTTTAATTTTTTTCCTTTTATTTATCCTTATCCCTATCCTTATCCAGAAGGGTTGGGCAAGGGTTGGGTAAGGGTTGAAAAAATCAATAAAATCAATAGTTTTAGCAAAACCCGTAAAATTTCTTGTTCAGGAAGTAAAAATATGTTTTGTTAAATTTTTGTAACATATTTTTTAATTTTAGCAATTAATACGGAGAAGATTTTTTTATAAATATGTAAGGGAAATTTAATAAGTATTGGATATGAGTTCAGGTTTCCGGCGTGACGGGAACGGAACGGGAAAAAGTTTTTTATACTCTCTCTCTTAATATCCTCGTGTTTATTTAATGTTGCCGAATAATCTTTGGCAACTTTTTTTTATCCTAAATTTGCTAACGAAATATTTGATATTATGTCTATTTCGTATTCCTTAAATCATCCAAAAAATTCTTTTTAATTTTAAATAATTTTGTATGTTCATTCAGCTCTTCTGCAATTCTGTTTGGGTTGTATCTGTCGAATAATTTATCAAACATTATTTTTATGTCGGAATGCTGCTCAGAGCTATTCATGATTTTTTGTCCGTTTTCTAATAATTTTCGGCTTGTAATAGTAATATATTTACCCTGTTGGTTTTCTTTTTTTAATAAATATTCTTTTCCGTCATTAACTTGCTGCATCAGGTCAAGATTTTTACGAAAGAGTTTAAATTCAATAGGGTCGAGGGTATGGATATATTGTTCAAGTTCTATTGAATATTTGAATTTACCTCTAAATGCGGGTTGTGCATGATTTATTGGTGATATTTGCATTGTTTCTCCTTTTTTGTATGAAAACTTCTCCAAAATATTTTTTGCTACCTTAATTTTTGTTATGCAGCAATAATATAAATTTACCGTAAAAATATTAATTAAACATTAAAAAAACTGATTTTTTTAAATTTAACGTTAAAATGATTATATAAATGAGTGAATTAGGTAATAAGTGTTATATAAAATGAAAATTGAAAAAATCCCGCACAAATTAATATATAACTTATTCCCCTATTCGATTAAAAGGAGCAATAATGGTTGATATAAACAGATTTACGAATTATTCACAGGAACTTTTATCAAGTGCAAACGCGCTTGTAAATTCCAATAAAAACACGGAAATGCAGCCGGAACACATTATGCTTGCGATGATAAAAGACAACGGGATAATCAAGGATTACCTGACTGAGTTGAAACTTTTGACGCAATCCTTTATTGACCGTGTGGTTGCATCGGTAAAGTCTTTTCCGACAATATCAGGGCTGCAGAATTCCCAGCAGTTATTTTTGTCGCAGGAAACCAACAGACTTCTTGATTTGTCCGCTGACGTTGCCGATGAATTAAAGGACGAATTTATAAGTGTTGAAGATGTTTTGCTTGCTATGACAAGATTGGATAATTCAAATATCCAGAAAATTTTGAACGATTTCAGGGTAAATTCAAATACTGTTTTGAATGCAATGAAAAAAATTAGAGGTAATAAAAAAGTGGATAATAAAAATGCAGAAGAAAACATGAAAGCGCTGGAAAAATATTCAACTGATTTGACGGCGCTTGCAAGAAAAGGTAAATTAGACCCGGTAATTGGTCGTGATGAGGAAGTCAGGCGGATTATACAGGTTTTGAACAGACGAACCAAAAACAACCCTGTGCTTATTGGTGAACCGGGTGTCGGTAAAACCGCAATAGTAGAAGGGTTGGCACAGCGTATTGTAAGAGGTGATGTGCCAGAAAGCTTGAAAGAGGTTAAATTAATCTCTCTTGATATGGGCGCACTCGTTGCAGGCGCAAAATACAGAGGCGAATTTGAAGAACGTCTGAAAGCTGTTTTGAAAGAAGTCGAGGACTCAAACGGCGAGATTGTTATGTTTATTGATGAGCTTCACACAGTTGTCGGCGCTGGAGCAACCGAAGGCTCAATGGATGCCGGAAACCTATTAAAGCCGATGCTGGCTCGCGGTGTTTTGCGAACAATCGGCGCTACAACAATTAACTAATACAGAAAATACATTGAAAAAGACCCCGCACTGGAACGTCGTTTTCAGCCTGTTATGGTTAATGAACCGAGCGTTGAAGATACAATAAGTATTTTAAGAGGCTTGAAAGAAAAATATGAAGTTCATCACGGGGTGAGAATTCTTGATAGTGCTCTTATTGCTGCCGCAAAGCTTTCAGACAGATACATCACAGACAGATTTCTGCCTGATAAAGCTATTGACTTGATTGATGAGGCGGCATCGTCCCTGCGTATTGAAATTGATTCAATGCCAGAGGAAATTGATTCCATGATGCGTCAGAAAATCCAGTTTGAGATTGAACGCGAAGCCCTGAAAAAAGAGGACAGCGACGAGGCAAAGTCTAAAGTTGACGATTTGACCAAACAGATTAATGAACTTGAAGAAAAAATTAATAAGATGAAAGTTCAGTGGGAGCAGGAAAAGTCCTCAATAATCGGTGAAGCCGCAATTAAAGATGAAATCGACAAGGTTAAAAAGCAAATAGAAGAAGCTGAACGCAACACGGATTTACAATTGGCGGCTGAGCTCAAATACGGCAGGCTGCTTGAGTTGGAAAAACAGCTTAAGGCTTGTGAAAACCGCGACAAAAAAGATAATCAGCTTTTAAAAGAGCAGATTGACGAAGGTGATATTGCTGCAGTTGTAAGCAAGTGGACGGGAATTCCGGTTACTAAACTTGTTGAAAGCGAAATGCAAAAACTGATTAATATGGAAGAAATTCTTCATAAACGTTTGATCGGTCAGGACGAGGCCGTAACAACCGTGTCCGATGCTATCCGTCGTGCACGCTCCGGCTTAAAAGATCCGAAAAGACCTATTGGAACCTTTTTGTTCTTAGGCCCGACAGGTGTGGGTAAGACTGAACTTGCAAAAGCACTTGCGGAATTTATGTTTAATGATGAAGATGCGCTTATCCGTATTGATATGTCGGAATATATGGAAAAACATAACGTTGCGCGCCTTGTCGGCGCTCCTCCGGGTTATGTCGGATATGAAGAAGGCGGGCAGTTGACGGAAGCAGTCAGAAGAAAACCGTATTCGGTCGTGCTTTTTGATGAAATTGAAAAAGCTCATCCGGACGTGTTTAATATTATGCTCCAAATCTTTGACGACGGGCGTTTGACGGATTCCAAAGGACGTGTTGTTGATTTCAAAAATACTTTGATAATTATGACAAGTAATCTCGGAAGTGACATAATTCTTGAAAAAACACTTGATTCAATGCTTAATCAGACGGATTTTGATAAAACAAAAGAAGAAGTTCTTGCGCTTTTGAGAACAAAATTTAAACCGGAATTTTTAAACAGAATTGACGAGATAATTTTCTTCAAAGCTTTGACGTTGCAGCAATTGAGTTCAATCGTGGATATCCAGACCGATTATCTGCGCAGACTCCTTGCAGATCAGGAAATTGAGCTTGATATTACTGAAGAAGCAAAGGAATTTCTTGCAACTCGCGGTTTTAATCCGGTTTATGGAGCAAGACCTTTGAAGAGGGTTATAAGACAAATGGTTGAAAATCCGCTGTCAAAACAAATTCTGGAGCAAAAATTCAAGCGCGGCGACAAAATTATTATCGACGTTGATAACGACGAAATCCGGTTTGTTAAAGAAGAATAAGCCCCTCTTTTGAAAAAAAAAAGGAATAAATAAGGAATAACTGTTATATAAAAATAGTTATTGAATAAAATTTGCTCAGATTAATTTCAGAAATAACCTATTCCCTTATGTAAAACTTTTATAAAAATATTTTAAAAAGATTTTTTTAATGCTAAAATATTTTTTATAGAGGAGAATATTTTATGTGCGGAATAGTAGGATATGTGGGCTTTAGATCTGTTGTTGATATATTACTTGACGGATTGGAGCAGCTTGAATACAGAGGATATGATTCGTCGGGCATTGCTGTCAAATGTGATAATGCTATAAAAGTATATAAGGCGGTTGGCAAACTGAAGAATTTGCGTGAAGAATTAAAATCTCATGTAAATGAATTTGCACAATCCACCATCGGTATAGGCCATATCCGCTGGGCAACACACGGTGCGCCTACTGTTTTAAATGCGCACCCGCATACATGCACTCACGGAAATCTTGTACTTGTTCATAATGGTATTATTGAAAATTACAAGGAACTTAGAAGTCAGCTGGAAAAAGAAGGTTGTGTTTTTAAATCCCAAACTGATACGGAGGTTGCGGCTCACTTTATTGCAAAAAAATACGACGAAACTCATGACTTGACGGAAGCTGTAAGACTTGCTTCAAAAGAAATCGAAGGCGCATATGCGCTTTGTGTTATGCATAATGATTACAAAAATACAATTGTCGCAACAAAGCGTAATGCTCCGCTTTTAGTTGGTATCGGTGAGGGCGAATATCTAATTGCATCGGATGTTCCTGCAATTATTAAATATACTAAAAAAGCAATGTATTTATCCGAAAACCAGATTGTGACCGTCACCCCTGATTCCATGAAATTGATTGACAACGACGGTAATGAAGTTCAGCCGAAAATTGAACTTTTACCGTGGGAGCCTGTAGCATTGAGCAAAATGGGCTATAAGCACTTTATGCTCAAAGAAATCCATGAGCAGCCCGATGTCATTCGTAATATTCTTGTCGGAAAACTTCATACGGCAGCGGAACCGGTAATTCTGGACGAGGTTAAGCTTACTAAAGATACATTAAAAAAATTAACACGAATTCAGATTATAGCGTGCGGTACATCATTGCACGCGGCAATGGTTGGAAAGTATTTATTGGAAACGTTTTGCAGCATTGCGGTTGATGTTGAGGCCTCAAGCGAATACATTTACAGGCGTACGGTAACCGATGAACACACGCTTGTTATTGGTGTTTCTCAATCAGGCGAAACTGCGGATACTCTGACGGCAATTAAACAGGCAAAAGCGCGCGGCTCGCATATTTTGATTATTACTAATCGACCGGATTCATCAATGGCGCGCGAGGCGGATAGTTTGCTTTCAGTAAACGCAGGAATTGAGGTTTCCGTTGCGGCAACAAAATCTTATATTGCGCAATTAATGGCATTTTATCTTCTGTCGTTATATATGGCAGAAATTAAAGACAGTACGGATAAATCAATTATTCAGTCAATTAAAAATGAATTAATGATTTTGCCGCAAAAGATTGAGCAGGTGCTTGCAAATACTGATGAAATTCAAAAATGTGCAAGAAAATATTCGGGTACAAAAGATTTTATATACATAGCGCGCGGAATTAATCTTCCGACTGCATTAGAGGGTGCATTGAAGCTTAAAGAGATAAGCTATATCAATGCAACCGGCTATGCTGCAGGCGAATTAAAGCACGGACCGATTGCAATGCTTGACGATACAATGCCTGTTTTATCCATCTTGATGAAAGGAATTGTTTATGATAAACTTTTGTCAAACAGTGAAGAAGCAAAAGCCCGTAATGCGCGGATGATTGCTCTCACAAATTCAAACGATTCAAAGCTTGAGGATTTGTTTGAATGTATAATAAGGGTTCCGGAGGTTCAGGAATTCCTGTCACCGATAATTGCCGTGATTCCCTTGCAATTAATAGCATATTATATAGCGGAATTTTTGGGAAAAGACGTTGACCAGCCACGAAATCTCGCTAAATCCGTCACAGTTGAATAGTACATTGATAATTGAAGACAATAAGAGGTTAAGTCCTTTAAGCCATTTTGGTAATAATACGTTAAGACTGAAGTGTAAAAATAATACAAATGCCGATATAGCTCAGTTGGTAGAGCAACGCATTCGTAATGCGTAGGTCAAGGGTTCAAGTCCCTTTATCGGCTTTTCTAATACCGCGAGAAATGTCGTGCCTTTGGCACTTTGAGTTTCGCTATCGGCTGACTTAATATCGAGAGAGGTGAGGCGGCTCAGCCGCTTGGTATTTAAAGTCCCATTAGTTTGTCATAGTCAAGATTGTGTTTTCTGGCGAATGCCAAAAATTCTTTTTCTTTTTCTGAAACTCTTATTTGAAATTTAAGAACAAGACTCGGATTTTTCTTTTTGCGTCCTGCTCCTTCACGAAAACCTCCATGATATTTTATAACAGCTTGTTCAATATCAGAAGTTAATTCTTGTTGTTCATCAGGTGTTAAAAATTCTTTTATTAAATCATCATTAGTTTTTAGATTTTTTATAAACTTTGCTCCTTATGTATTTTTCAATATTTGTCATTGCTTCAATTTTATAACGTTCCGGTGCTTTATTAGTTTTCTTTAATGTAACAAGTCCGACTATAATTATATTATTCTCGTGATACATAAAGTAAATTTTGACTTTATCGCATTTCATTTCAAATAATCCGCGTTTATTCGACGGTCGGCTGTTTACACCATTTTTGCCTAAATATTCAAAAATCCTGTTTTTCAAGACTTTTTAAGTCCTGCTCGGCTTCCGGTGTATATATTGCAACAAATTGTTTTTCCATATAATCATTATACATAAGATTTGATTTTTGTCAGCATAAATCAAGTTGTTTTATATTGTGGTATAATGATTTTATGATTACATCAGACTTTATAAAAATTAAATACGTAAATGATGATATTTTAATAGAACATGAGCTTCAAAATCTTGGGATTGAACCATTAAGGTGGTCAGTTGCAGCGGTTTTGGAAGAAGAACTTTTGATAAGTGTTTCATATATTAAGTAAAATTTCCTGATTATTTGATTTTAAAAATTTTCGGGATTATAATGTATTTTAAATGGAGCGGCCGGGTTGGAATTAAAAGACTTACCGGCGGTAAAAGAATTAAGGAGAAAAAGAAATGACACCAAGAAATTTTTTGTTCACTTCCGAATCAGTAACGGAAGGTCACCCCGACAAAGTATGCGATCAGATATCAGACGCAATTTTGGATGAATTTTTGACAAAATATCCGCAGGCACGTGTTGCGGCGGAAACAACGGTTACGACCGGTATGGCATTGGTTTGCGGTGAAATTACTGCGGATTGCTATGTTGATATCCCGGAAATTGTCAGAAATACGATTAAAAATATCGGTTACAAAGGCAGTGAAGGCGGCGGATTTGATTATAAAACCTGTGCTGTTTTGACAAGCATTGATGAACAGTCAGTGGATATTGCAGGCGGCGTTAATAAGGCATTGGAAACCCGCTCGGATAATGCGGATACAGCAGTTTCAGAAACTGAAAATATTGGTGCCGGCGATCAAGGTATTATGTTCGGTTATTCTTGCAATGAAACTCCTGAATTGATGCCTTTACCTATTAGTTTGGCTCATAAGCTCTCACACAGACTTGCAAAAGTCAGAAAAGAAGGTGTTTTGAGTTATTTGAGACCTGATGGCAAATCTCAGGTTACGGTTGAATATATTGATGGTAAACCGGCAAGAATTCATACTGTTTTAATCTCAACTCAGCATGACCCTGAAATTCTTGGCGAAACCGATAACTATAAAGTTCAGGAAATTATAAGACGTGATATTATAAAATACGTTATTGACGAGGTTTTTTCACATGAATCAATTAAATTGGATAACAAAACAATTATTCTTGTAAACCCGTCAGGACGTTTTGTAGTTGGCGGTCCTCAAGGTGACGCAGGTTTGACAGGCAGAAAAATAATCGTTGACACTTATGGCGGTTATTCACGTCACGGCGGCGGCGCTTTTTCCGGCAAAGATCCTACAAAAGTTGATAGATCTGCCGCTTATGCTGCAAGATATGTCGCAAAAAATATTGTTGCTGCAGGTTTGGCTGAAAAATGCGAAATAGAACTTGCTTATGCAATCGGCGTTGCTGAACCTGTTTCTATTATGGTTGATACTTTCGGTACAGGAAAAATCTCTGACGATGAAATTTCAGATTTGGTCTACAAAAATTTTGATTTAAGACCTGCCGCAATTATCAAGCAGTTTGATTTGCGCGGTTTGCCGGCTAAAAACGGCGGCAAATTTTATCAGTTATTGGCTGCTTATGGTCATATGGGACGTACTGATATTGATGTTCCGTGGGAAAGAGTTGACAAGGCTGACGCCTTGAAATCTCAATCGCTATCCTGCGCAAGCTGCTAAGAATAAATTCAGGGCGGGTTTTTACCCGTCTAATTATATACAGTGCAGCATTATGTTTTTTTAACATGTTAGAGCGTTTTCAGCTAAAAAAAAAGAAGGTTTGGGGTACTACCACAACCTTCTTTTATATGTGAATAAGTTGTCCCAGAAATTAATCTGAACGGATTTTGTTCAGGACAACTATATTTCAAATTCTTCCGTGTGTTTAGTCTTAATTAAATATGCGCTTATAATTGCTGTAATCGGTACGCAGGCAAGTATTGCAATACTGCCGATAAGTGCTGATGTAATTTCTGTCGCAACCTGATTAAGGTTGAAAAATTTATTCAGGTCAATGTTGTTTGACAAAAGCACAAGCGGCAAGGAGCTTCCAAGATACACTAAAATAAGCGTATTTGACATTGTGCCGATTATATCACGTCCCACATTCATACCGGATTTAAAAAGGTCTTTTATGGTTAAATCGGTATTTGTAAGGAAGATTTCGTTAATAGTGCTTGCAATTGAAACAGCCGTATCCATAACCGCACCTAGCGCCGCAAGCATTATTGACGCGGACAATATCCCTGTAAAATCTAAATCAGGTCTTGCCGTATATAAAAACATCGTTTCTTCTCCCGCAAAACCTGTGAGGGTAGCAAGTTTTATACTTAGAATTGATAGTGCTGCCGCAAATCCCACGCTTACGATTGAACCTAAAATCGCAGAGGTGCTTTTGTAATTGAACCCGCCGACCAAGTATATTGTGATGATTGTTGCAAGCACACATACAATTAATGACGCCAAAATTGGTGATACTTCCTGTAAAATCATAGGCGTCAGCGCAAAAAATATTAATGCAACTGTCGCAATGATTGATACAAAGCTCAAAATCCCCTTTTTTCGTCCTATTACAATCAGCATTAGAAAAAATATTCCTGTAAAAATGTATGTAGCGTGTACTCTCTCAATATCTGATATGAAAAAATCTACATCCGTAATGTCTTGAATAAATTCAACTTTCGGCTCAAGATGTAGAATTACTCGGTCACCTTTTGACAGCATAATGTCATACGCCGGATTGCCGGTCAGCATGTTATCAAGTTCTATTGTACTGCCTTTGAATTTTCCGGTCAGAATTTTAACCGTAACATCTTGCTTAATTTGATTTTGGTCACTGCCTTCAAAATTCTCCATATCAATATATTCAATGTTTTCGACAATCCCTTTTTCCGCCGGAAGAATCTCATTTTTCTCCGCTGACGCAGGTATTATAAGACTAAATAATATCATAATAATTAAAAATAATTTTTTCATAATATCCCTCTCATTAAGTTTAGCATAAAAAACTGTATTTGCATTATTTTAAAATTTGGTATATAATTATTTTATAAGGAGGATACATATGAAAAAGAAAAATTCCATCAAGAATCTCGGGGGGGGGGCGACCCTTTTAACCGCGCGTAGCGGGCATTTCGGAGGTATCTATTGGAAAAAGATATTAAGATACTATGGCAGTAAGGCACTAAGAAGTAACAGTCGGATTAGAAAACCCGACCAACA
>CALUQQ010000008.1 GCA_944322955.1 Candidatus Gastranaerophilales bacterium | reverse complement strand
CGAGGCTGTTTTACTGCCTCGTATTTTTTGCTTTTTGGCTCGCTTCCTCCCTTGTGCGAAGGCGGGATCGTCCGAAATTGTGACGCTCACGCGCCTTGACATATTATGTCAAGCCGTCCCCTTCCGGCGTTCGCTATTCCGTCGCTTCGCTCCTTACAAGTCCCGCTTTCGGCACCAAAAGCCCGAGCTGACTTGCTTGGGCTTTTTTCTGTGCCAATGCGGGACCTAGAACCCGCACAAACGACTCCGTCGTTTCCGTGCGCTGCACGCTCGCGCACCGCTCCGCGGTGTCCCCTTTCGGCGCTCCCTGTAAGGCAACCTTTATTGTTTTTATTGATTGTTACTCATCGTCTGTTGACAACTTTTCGATAACATTTATAATTGAATTATCGGAGGTAAAACATATGACAACTCAAACCTTAAATCTTTCTAATCCCAACATAATTGCGTTGACAATCAACGGCTCTCTTTTCCTTATGACCGCCTCAAAAGAACTCTCTCCGTCGATGAAAGACGAAATCGAATTCATTGTGCGCTTTGCGTTCGATGAAGAAGAATCTTCTCTTCTTGAAGTATCTAATTGCGATACAATAGATGAATTGCTTGAATTATCAGCATTTGACATCGCAAAGCTGCTCGCCCGAAAAATCGAAAGCGACTTGCAAATCGGCATATCCTTTAAACCGATAGAGCTAGCGACATCAATCAACTACTAACCTTGCAGACCTATGTAAAAGCCGCAGTGCTGCGGCTTTTACATTATGCATCAACTTTATACAATCAACTACACATGATCGTACAAGACATGAGGCTTTTCTATTTTTATAGAAAACCGCATCATTATCTCTTGACCGTCATTCTATGATTCTCTCTAAATGATAAAATTGATAGAAGAACCCTTCTAGCAACTTTACAGGGATACTATTCCCTGCCATACGTATTATCTTGTCTCTTGGAAAAAGCACCGCGCCATTCCTAACCTTAGGATTGTTTTTTACAATATTTTCATAATCCTTATCTCTAAAACCCATGAAAAGTAGGCATTCGCGCGGGGTAAGATACCTAAACTTTCCTTTACCAACTATGCCAGAATCAAAACATATATTCCCTGAGTTTGGATTCCTATCCTGCTTTGTGGTAATCGTTCTAATATATTCCTCGCTTGTCAAATTACCTTTTTCATCTAAAATTTTAGGATTTTCCATCCAAATTTTCTTTCGTGATTTCGTATCGTTAGGCGTACACGCAACTGCCTCATCCCACAACGTATCATCTTTCCCTTGCGGAATTCTAAGCAAATCTAAAATCCTCTTTTCCTTATAATATCTTGATTTTTTGTACATTTCGACTATTTGCCTAGAAGTAAGGTTTTCAAAGTATTTATTAACTACCTCTTTTCTATGTTTATCGTTGCCAATAAACACACTTAGCATCAACAAACGAGGTCTATTTTGTGGAATGCCAAAATCCTTTGCGTTCAGTTGAAAATATTTGCTTATGTAGCCCAGTTTTTCAAGTTCGTTTATCCACAAATTAAAGTTCCCGATATGTCTTGCGGACAATAATGTTGGTACATTTTCGAGCACAAGATATCGTGGCATTTCCTTGCCATTATCCTTCATTTCCGATAAAATTCTTCCAACCTGCCACAAAAGGCTCGATCTGCTTCCGGAATACTTATCTATTCCCTTATTATATCCATGAAAAGCTCCCACATTAGACAAATCTTGGCACGGAAAAGAATAGGTAAGAATGTCAGTATCATCCGGCATTTGCGCTCCTGTTACGCTGCTGATATCAACCAGATTATTTGTACGTTTGATTGCGGAAAGTATACGCTTCAGAACTTCTTCGCTGTAACAGCGCAAAGTCTGATAGTTCATAGCTTCTTTGCCATCATTACTCAATGTATAATTTTTGAGTTTATCAAGGAGCTCCTGCTTGTTCTGTCGTTCAACTTCAGGAAGATTAAAGCAGCTTTCATGTATAGCATCATAAGCTATGAATGCGTGTATATCCCATTCACATGTTGCTTGCACATTAATTCTTATGCCGATGTTTTTTAATGCGCGGGCCTGACTGCCAATCCCGCTGAAAAGCTCTACTATATTGTATTCTTTTTTCATTTTTCTCCGCCGATCAAATAAGCACGCCAGCCTGATCCAGTTTGTTTCTTATTTTCCATATTAGTTTTGCTTGCTTTTCTGACGGCACTTTTTTACCGGCAGTAAATGCAATCGCTAAATTAAGCAGGTCTGTCTCCATAGGAGAAAGAATATGGCGTTTCATGCCCTCCTTAAGCAGATCAGTCCAGTAGCTGTTACCAAGATTATAAATTTCGACCAGCCAATTAACATTTTTTTCAAGCTTTTTTTCTTTAATCTCTCCTTGTATTCTCTCGTCCATAACTTCTTTGGATATGAGATCGTTCACAAACTGAGGATCCAATGACAAAGGCACCTCTTTATACCTTTTCCATGTTTCTTCTTTAGAACAATATTCTCTTGCCGATCCGACAGAGTTGCGGATGAACTCATTAGTGGCATGGGCTACTTTTTCTATCTGGCAGCTCAATGACGGATATAAAGTCTGCTTTCTCCATATCAAATCATAATCAAGACAATAACCTTTGGGCAGATTTACGATGATTTTTGATATTGTATATGGAACGATAAACGGCTTTATATAGCTTGCTGATATATACCAAGTTGAGTTCTTCACAATTTTATCTGTAGCTTTGAATAATATAGCATAACAGATTGCAAGTTTGAAAAACTCATCATTAAAATATTCCGGTGTTTTCTGATACTGACTGTCTATGTATTCGGCAAAAAACGACATGCACTTTTCGCCGCCTTTGCTCACTACGTCCGGACGAAGAAGTTCTGCGCAAGTAAAAAACTTAGCAAGATCTTCCTTTTTGATAAGCTGACTTTTGGGATATCTCCGAGCAAATGCCTCTTTTTCACTCTTTCGGGTGATTTTGAATTGCTCCTGGTCATATTTTCCGCGTGAACGCTCATAATACCAGAAAGTATTGTTGACATTATCACCAGAAACAGGGGCAGGAATCTTTTTGGACAAAGCTTCAAAGACTCTGTGAAACGGATGATTAGAGAAAAAGTCGGAGTTTTTTACAGAATTCTGACTGTTTGCGTACCTGGAGATATTCTGTATCATCATATCATAATCATCATTCTTAACAACAGTCAGTTTCATCGGAACAAAAATATTGTCCAATGGCAACTTGTCTTTAATCACAGCTGATGTAAGGGAAGCTGTAGTTTGTCCGCCGTTAATAATCTGCAGATCTTCCATTGAAGTTATAAATCTCTTATCATCAGATAATGTAATCTTCGCAGCCGTGCATGCAATACCGTTGTTATATGCAAAAAATTTGGTCGGCTCTTTTCTTATCGTTTCACGAATGCCCTTATTTATTTTCCCTCGGTTGCTCAAAAAAGCTCGGACATTCCCTTCCAGCAACCTCGAACCGTGGTCATAATAAATGCTATGCAAGAAATACCCGGGAACAATTGCAAGATAAGCGTCATAGTCAAGATTGCCGGACATCTCTGCCTTGATATACGGAATACCCTTTATGCCGTATTTGTCGGTTTCAATCAATATAGGCTCCCTGTCTTTTCCTGATTGATACAGATCATAAAAACGCTTGATGCTCCAGACATTCAGCTCAACTCGTTTATCAAGAAAATCATCACACCTCAAAGAAGTTACTTTATCGCTGAGTGTTTTATTGGTAATGATATACAGTTTAATCTGATCGATGGAATCATCATTATCAAGATCAACGTAATCTTTTTTCATTCTTCGCGCAATATTTCGTCCTACCGGAAGCATTTCATCGGTAAGATCAAAATATTCCTGCAACCGCTCATCAAACGCCTCTTGGATAAAATTCAGCATCCTGGTTCGAATCGTGTCCAGTTCGGTTCTTGTCAAAGTGGCATCAGCTGTATCTTTGAAGTCATTTGATATAAGCACAAACGATTTATCTGATGCATCAAATCCATATGCATCAAACGCCATAATTTTATTATTCCGACAGCGCTTTTGTATAGGTCTTATAACGGGATCTGTCAATTCTCCCATCGCAGTCAGTTTGTCCAACGCGTCTTCAAGAAAATATTCGTCAGGCAAAACACTCTCTATCTGAGCGTTGATCCGTATGTCATCAAGATATTCTTTTTTGTATTCTTCAAAAGCCATATTCATACCAGCTTCTCCTTGAACTTTTCTATAAGTGTCAGCATGATTTCATATTGCACTTTAGCAACTCCGGCTGGCAGCAATGCTGCTTTCAGCCGTGGAAAATCATCCTTTACCGAATAATTATCCACCGAGACCAGATTATAGACATAATTATCATACACTTCGCTGTATGCATATCCGACTTGTTTAAGTTTCTCTGCAAAAATATCTCTGTCTGTGTCCAACTTCAGCTCCGACATGATTTCAGCTACAAGGGGATTCAAAGAAATACCATTAAAGCTGGGACTCATTTTTTCCAGCCGATACACAATCAGATGTCCTTCATTTTCGCTGTCCAGTTGTTCCAAAGAAGATATAAAAACAGAATTCCTGAAAGAATTAATGGTTTTAATTTCAAACCAATCATCGCCGTAGGAAAAATCTTTATGCGTAGGCACCGGACCACTCCATCCGTTTACCCCCATCGTTGTTCCATACTTTTTTGCGGCATAATTTTTGAAGAACAAAAGCTCCCCGAGTAAACCGATGATCTCATTCTCATTCAACAGCTTTGATGAGCTGTAAAACATCTTTTTCCATTGATTATATCGGTTCACGATTTCAATATATCCGTTATCGCCGGTATAATTTTCAGTCTGCGTAATAATATCTTCACAGAAATTACAGAATAAAGACAAATTTTCAGCGGAGTTGAAAGAGAACAACAATGAATAATAATCCGGCGTCTTGATCTGTTTTATCTCCAACAGGTTGTTTCCGGTAATTTTCACAGGTTGAAACAATCCGTTATACCGCAGAGTCGGATTTCCTTTTTCGTTTTTACCCAGATATAATTCCAAAGGATGCGTTTCAGAAACGCGGATATATTCTGAGTTATTGAGAATGAGCGACAGTTTTTGCCTGACGTCGTTCTTATTCATTGCAGTCATCCCCCTCGTCATCATGGTCTTTATCAAAATAGTTGACGGACTTATTGACCGTATACATAATACTTTCACTGACGGCATTTTCCTTTTCAGGAAAAGCGATTGCAAAACCGATCAAGTAATTATAGCGCCTTGTCTGCAATTCTCTTCTGACTTTAATATTTTCACTAGCCGATACTCCAGTAAAAATCTCCTCATTTTCCAGATCACTGTTATCCGGATCAATAAAGTAAATAATGAAAAGCGGATTTCGCCCATTAATCATATATCGTTGTGCCCGTATATCATCTCCTTTAGGGCACTGCGATTTGTCAAGTCCGTTTTTTGCATCGGCGCGCCCGCCCAAGCGTGCCCTTTGTCTACTGATTCGGATTACCGTCGGATCCTCATCGGGGACATCATAATTTCTGCGCACCAAAGGATTATCAATGTGCAAAGCAGGGAAAATAAACCTGTGTTCGTTGTCTTTTTCTCCTCCGATAACAAGTACGTCAAAATAATCCAGCTCGGAATCAGTTCTGCGCAGAAAATCCGTTATCTGGTGTATATCAAAGTTTCCGTTCAGTTTATGTACCGTTATCTCACCAAGCAATTTCAGAATTCTATCCTTAGGAATATCTCTGAAATACGGATGTCTTACAGACGAATCCTTTGTTGTGACATCTATCCCGCTCAGGAAATTTTTTGCAGCATTGATATTCTGTTCAATAATTCCGAGATCACGATGAAGGTAAGGGGTTTCAAAGATATTGCCATAAAAAGATTTGTAATATCTTTGTTTCTTGGTGTTTCTGCTTTTATTGGCTGCCGTAATACCAAGTTCAATGGAATCGTTCCTTACGCGTATACCATATTCTTCAGGTCTTTTACCTTGTTTCCCCATAACTTCAATATCTTTCCGCAAGTCCTCAATTGAACTGCAGATATAGCGATAATATTTTGCAGAGTCTTTAGTTATAAATATTTTACACAAATCAGCATATCCTTCACGATAGCCAAACCATCTGCCCATTTGCATCAGAACATCAAATGTTGCTGTATTCCGATAAAAATAACTGACACACAATCCTTCAAGAGTAAGCCCTCTTGATAAAGCTAAACCTCCGATTGCAATAACGCGTAAACCCGTATCTTTATGTGCTTCATAATCAATTTTTGCTGATTGTTTGGATGAGTTGACAACAACAATCTGGATGTTTTTTATTGAATCGTATATTCTTGGGAACACCTTAGCCCAAGTCAATGTAGTACCGTCTGAGATTATGTTCCCATACTCTTTGTTAAAAGTCTCATGTAATGAGGATACCAAAGGATTTGTCAAAGCATATTCCACATCAAGTTTATACGTCTGCTTTAAGGCATTTTTAACGGTAAGGAAATAATCAGTAATTATATTCTTTATAACGAGCTGCACTTTGGTAAAGCGCGTCATGTTGATAAGCATTGACCGGTTGGTTCGTATGCTGCTGCCGCCATCGCGTATATCGCGTATTGCATTTGCCAGTAAAAATGCATTCACAGCATAATAAACCGAGTTAAATAATTTATCTCCGTGCCAGTCTTTTTTATGTTTCATCGGGAAGATATTTTCGTTCCCGTCTTTTATCTCCCGCACATTTTCATTTTCCTCGAAGAAATATTTCCGGGGACCATAATAATTTGAAGGAGCTTTTAACGAGTAGATAAAGTCTCTGGGAAATAAATCATCGCGCAGCATTTCGTCGTCGCTGTCATAATTTATAAAGACATTGGCAAAAGGCGTGGCGGTAAATCCGACATAACAACTTCTTGTGAAAAGTGCAAGGATTTTGCGTATATAATTATTGATTTTAGTCGGATCATCATCTTGTTTATGCGTGTTGATACTCGCATTGTCAGCTTCGTCATCGATCATCAGCATAGGAACATTAATTCTTTGGTATTGCCGTGTCGTATTGATATTTTTAAAAGACAGGAACACCTTCTTCAGAACACTTACATTTTTTTTGATAACAAACACCATTGGCTCGCTGGGATATGTGCTTATCCTGATGTTGGTGTTCTGGTCGTCATCGGCGACAAAATCCTTTGCGCGACTTGTAAACAGCCGCGGCATCCTATCTCCACGCCCGACCCCGACATCTGCCGCGGTTGTCACATCATATCCCACAAAGCCTTCTTCAACGCGTTCCTGTGTTTGTTTGCGAAGGTTTTCTATCGTTCCTGTCAGTATAAATATAACTTTATAACCGGCATCGGCGGCCTTTGTTACCAAGCCCAGATAATTTGATGTTTTGCCGGACTGAACATCTCCCATGACAAGACCTCGGACAGAAAACACGCTGTCGGATTCATTCGGATTGCCAAGGTAGGACATAATTCTCCGAAGCGTTGTCTCTTCCAACCGTTTGATTACTTCCGGCGGAAAATGCTTTTGGGCAGCAAGATAATTTTTATATCTTGTCCAATAGTATTCATCGTGACCTTCTTCCAGAAAATTATCGTACCACTTGTAATCATGATCATAATCACCGAGAAGAACGTCGCCTTCTTCCTGGTAAACCGAATGAACTGCTTTTATTTTGTTAATAACGAGCAGCCGCTCAGAATCGGACAATACAATTTCAGGTAATTCATGGCTATACATTTCCTGAGCTTTTTGCATAGAATCAACTATACTTTTTTCGTCAGGTATATAAAACGGGTTGGATATTTTCTTTACCCGCAGATCATTTGAATACTGATCCAAATATATATCAAATACTTCCTCACGCGTTCTCATTTTCTACGATCTCCATTATTCTTTGGGCTATCATCGGATGATTGAACGGCTCATACTTCGTCACTATAGCCAAAACTTCTTCGTTGCATTTCTGCACAATCTGTTTCGTTTTTTTAAATTGTACCACTCCTTCCATTACTATAGCATCAATTTGATCTTCTTCCGGCTCTGTAGCATTATTTTTATTGCAGATTGAGTTGTATATGTCGTCATAAGGAATCGAGACGGAAATGGCATCAATAAAATTCAGAATTTTATTCCTGTCTTTATCATCAAAATCATCCAGGAAACGTCTTATAAAAGCAGATTCTTTGTTTATATAAAAACATTCTTTCTTTTGCTTATTAAGAGATTTATTCCAGATTTTATTGTCGTCACGTTCCAAACTCAGTCGAACTCTTTTGGTTGTTTTGTCTTTTGACCGCGCGCATACATCCGAAACAACTTTTTTCAGTTGATTCATCACTTGTCTGGGAATTGTAGCGTTCTGTTTTTTGATATCGATATCCCATATGTCATCAAGAGAATTCGGGATGTCAACTTTTATGCGCCCATATTTCAGAATTTCCGGCAACACGCCGGTTGATGAAAGACGAAACCATTTTCCGTAAATTATAAGGCGGTCATTCCTGTATATGTAAAACCCCTGATCACTACGCAGAGAATCAATTCCGCCGAGTTTTG
>CALUQQ010000007.1 GCA_944322955.1 Candidatus Gastranaerophilales bacterium | reverse complement strand
TTTTTTTAATCTGCGCTACCCCTCTCCTCGAACGATACTCAATCGTTCTCGTCGGCAGAGTGCCACAGGCCACACTTTTTGTAAAAAAAAGCTTAAAACTTTAACCCTAAAGTTTTGTCATTATTTCATTTTCATGGTTGCTACAGTTTTCTTTGGCAATAAGTCAACCTCGCGATAACTAAATTAACATTAATATTCTGCAATGTCAAGAACTTATACCGAAATGGCTTTTCTATGTCCTATAATCATATTTTCAATATCTCTTGTTACAATTTCATCGCTTGCTATTATACAATTTTTTATTTTTACATTATCGACAATTTTAATATTATCCCACAAAATGCTGTTTTCTATTATAACATTTTGGCCTATATCACAATTCTTACCAATGACAGACCTGCCTGATAATACAGTGTCATCAGGAATTATTGAGCCGGATATATATTCACCGTTAGAAGTTTTTATTATTTCATCGTGCTTAAAATGACAATTACCGTCAAACACATCATTTACAGATAACCTGTACTGTTCTAATGTCCCTACATCACTCCAATAATCATTAATTACAAATGTATTGATTTGTCGTTCCAACAAAAGTTTTGGAAAAACATTTTTCGCAAAATCATAAAAAGTATTCTCCGGAATATAATCGAAAATTTTGTAATTAAATATGTAAATACCAGTATTTATACAGTCACTTTTTGCCTCTGCCAAAATAGGTTTTTCTTGAAATTCAATTATATACCCTTCATCATCCGTTACAACAACGCCGAAATGCGCAACTTCTTCATGCTTAACTCTTTTAACGCCAATGGTCGCTATCGCACCAGATTTTTTATGAATATCAATTCCTTTTAAAATATCTGCATTAGTCAGTCCGTCTGCAGATAATACCACAAAATCCTCACCTTTATTAAAGAAAAACTGACATTTCTTTAATCCGCCTGCCGTACCTGATAATGCATCTTCTTTTATATAATTAAAATTCAATCCGACTCTATTTGATTCATAACGATTAATTATCTGATCTGCAAGATAATATGTATTACAAATAACATCTTTTATACCGATATCTAAAAGATTTTCAAATAAAATATCCATAATAGGACGATTGACAATAGTAACAAGCGGTTTTGGCACCTGTAATGTTAAAGGTTCCAATCGAGACCCTAAACCTGCAGACATAACCATTGCTTTTAAATTTGTTTTTTCCATTCTTAAATTCTACATGAAAAAATCTTTTATGCAATCAAAATACGTTTATATATCTGCATAATATCTTTAACATCAAAGTGTAATTTATTAAAAATCAACTTAATATCATTTAAAATATCCGTCTTTTCGGGATATATACCACCTAAATAATACAAATCCATCTCCAGTCCTCCTTTATCATTAGGGTAAATATAATTTATATCCAATTTTTTAGCACCGAGAGATGTATAAAACTTAATACGTCTGATAGTATCAGGTATTGCAGAATCTGGTTTCTCTACTTCCAGGTAACAATTATCCAACAAAGAAATAATTTTTCTGCCGTAACCCATTGAATGATATTCTTTTTTTACTGCTATATAGTCAAGCCACATTTTGCCGCTATCCAACATCGCATATAAAATATAACCTATACCGCGATCACCGTCAAATGCTTCTTCACAAACCAATTTTTTCTCCGACAATAATCTTACAAAACTTTCAAAAGATTTCAACTCGTTTTCAGGGAATTGCCGCTGCATATCCTCGTAAATGCGTTCAAAATCATTCGATTTAATTTTTTTTAACAATAAAGTACTCATCAAAATTATTATTATTAAAAATTTTGTTATTGTCAAAAAAAAATCATTCTGATATAATAAATTTGGCAGGAATAATAAATTCTGCCGGATAAAAAGGGCTTGTAGCTCAGTTGGTAGAGCAGTTGACTCTTAATCAATTGGTCGTGGGTTCGAGTCCCACCGGGCCCAATTTTAGAAAATTAGGAGAAGGAAATGAGCTTTAATACAAAACAACGGGAAATTATACAAAAGGCACTACACGCTTTAGGCAAAAAAAACTTTGCGCTGATAGTTCATGGCAGTAGTTTTCCTTCTGCTGAAAATGAAAACACCGGCTTTGGTTCGATGAATACAAACGGCGGGAAGGAATTGATTGATTATATTTCTGGAATTTTTAATGCTATTCAGCTGGGGCCTGCCGGAAAGACCAAAAGCTGCGATTCATCACCTTATACAGGAACAATTTTTTCTACAAATCCGCTTTTTGTTGATTTAAAAGAACTTACTACAGCCAAATGGGATAATATTTTATCAGATGAAACCTTTAATAAAATAGTCAACGAAAATCCTAAAAAATACGAAAATAAAACAGCTTATTCTTATGCATATAAAGCTTATGCAGATGCGCTTGATGAAGCATACAAAAATTTTCTTAAAAAAGGCGATGAAGAATTAAAAAAAGAATTTGCAAAATACAAACAGACATATAACCGTTGGCTTGATCGTGACAGTATTTATGAAGCATTAAGCATAGAGCATCAAAATGATTACTGGCCGTTGTGGCAGTCTGATATTGATAAAAAACTTTTTGCACCTGAAACTATTGAACAAAGACTTGAACACGGCAAAAGACTTGTTGAAGTATCTAAAAAATATGCTTATGACATAGACAAATACAAATTTATCCAGTTTGTATTAAGCCGTCAAAATGTCGAAACAAAAGATTATGCAAAATCAAAAGACATTAAAATGATAGCAGACCGCCAGGTAGCGTTTTCTGATAGAGATATCTGGGCATATCAGTCATTATTTTTAAAAGGCTGGCTGCTTGGCTGCCCGCCGGATTATTTTTCAAAGGACGGTCAAGCATGGGGGTTCCCTGTGTTAGATCCTGAAAGAATGTTCAAAGATGACGGAACACTGGATAAAGGCGGAGTGTTATTAAAAAATCTTTACAGAAAAATGTTTCGCGAAAATCCGGGTGGTGTAAGAATTGATCACATAGTAGGGCTTATTGACCCTTGGGTGTACAAATCAGGCTGCAAACCAAAAATTGAAGAAGGTGCAGGAAGATTATATTCTTCTCCCGAACATGAATTCTTATCAAAATTTGCCATTGCAAAGATGGAAGATTTAGATACAACACTTGAAGCAGACAAAGAAAAACGCGTAAAGACTTTAACTGATGAACAGATACAAAAGTATGGCTCATTAATAGAAAAAATCGTTATTGCCTCTGCAGAAGAAGAAGGACTTGATAAAAACGCCATTGTCTGCGAAGATTTAGGAACCTTAACAAACCCTGTTGCAGCTGTTATGAAAAAATACGGACTTTTAGGAATGAGGTTAACCCAATTTGTTGTACCGGAAGAACCCAAACACCCGTATAGATGCCGCAATATTGATGAAGACTGCTGGGCAATGGTGGGTACACACGATAACGAGCCGATTTCTAAATGGGCAAAATCAATGATACATACTCACGAAGGCTATCTGCATGCCAAAAACCTTGTGGAAGATTTGTATACAGAGTCAACAAATAAAGATGAGATTATTACACGTCTTACCGATGATGCAGAATTTTTGAAACAAACAAAATTAGTTGAAATATTTGCTTCAAAAGCAGAAAATATTCAAATTTTCTTTACTGATTTCTTCCAAATCGACGATGTTTATAACAGACCCGGCACATCAGGGGATGCGAACTGGAGCTTAAGGATACCGGATAACTTCAAAGAATTAACGCCGATTGACTTGCCGGAAATCTTAAAACAGGCCATAATATCAAGAGGAAGTGACTTTGCAAATCAAAATGCACAACTTATTGAGGAATTAAGTGAAATTTAAGACTTTTTATATACTATTAGCCGCATTATTATTACTTTCCACCACAACAGCGATTGCGGATAATATGACAGAGGCAAAACTTCAATATAATAAAGGCATTGATTTTTATAAAATAGGCCAGTACGACAGATCAATGGAAGCTTTCCGAAAAGCAATCGACCTTGATCCTGAATATATTGATGCATATTATAATCTGGGCTCAATACTTGAATATCTGGGACAGGATGAGGCTGCGCTAACTGTATTCAAACAAATTGTTGTACGAAAACCTACTGATTATGATGCTGTATACAAAGCTGCAGCATTAAGCAAAAAACTTGGACAAATTGATAAGGCAAAATCTTTTCTTGCAATTATTCCGTCAGGTTCTTATGTAAATCCAAAGGCACAACAGCTTGCGCGTGAACTTAACACTGATTTACAAACACTTCAACAAAACAACAAAGAACAACCAACTCAGCCGCAAACCAACGGAGTATACGAAAACATACCGAGTCCTACAGGTATTGCAGCAGACAATTCCGGGAATCTCTATGTCGCAGGTTTTTCAGATAACATTATTTTCAAAATCACTCCATCAGGAGAAAGGATTATATTTTTAAAAGACAAACGTTTGAACGGACCGATAGGATTGGTAAGCGATACGGCTGAAAATTTATATATAGCAAACTACAATGCTGACAATGTTTTAAAAGTTACACCCACAGGCCAGGTTAGTATACTAATTGAAAATATTTTAAAGCCTTACGGACTGTATATTACTAACGGAACACTATTCGTATCATCTCAGGGATCCAATGCTATTATAAGACTTAAATTGAATTAATTTATTCATTTGCAATCCTATTTTCCAGCTTTTTATTATAAATAACAGATGAAATAAATGCCGCTGCAATAAATCCAAACCCTATTAAACCTGTCACGACTTCCGGGACTTCTTTTACTGTTGAAATAAACATTATAAGAGCCAAAGCTCCGATTGCCCAGTGAGCACCGTGCTCAAGATAAATAAACCGAGCAAGCGTTTTCTTTTCAACAAGCATAATAGTTAATGACCTTACAAACATTGCCCCTATAGCAAGCCCTATTGTAATAATTATGATATCTTTACTCAATGCAAACGCCCCTAAAACCCCGTCTAAAGAAAATGATGCATCGATCAATTCAAGGTAAATGAAACTGACCAATCCAGTACATTTAGCCCCATCAGCGCATTTAGCAAGGCGAATTTGCTCATGATGCTCCAGATAATGAGTAAGCCCGTCGATTATGAGATAAACCAAAATTCCCGACAAACCCGAAATGACAACACTCAACTTTTGTTCTGCAGGAACAACATCGTATAAAATCAGTAAAATTAACATAGATAAAATAGTTTCAATACTTTTTACATGATCCAAATGTGCAAGCGGTTCCTCAATTTTTTTAATCCAGTGGACATCTTTTTTATGGTTGAAGAAATAATGTAAAAACAGCATCATCAAGAACATTCCGCCAAATGCTACAATAGGCGCGTGGGTTTGATGAAGATAATAGGCATATTTATCAACATTAGTCAGCGCGATCTTCGTAACTTCCAGCATACTTAATTTAGCAAAAATCGCAACAACTAATATGGGGAACAAAAACCTCATACCAAAAACAGCAATTGCAATACCCCATGTCAAAAACCTGTGACGCCAGACAGGAGTCATTTTTTCAAGCTTCATGGCATTCACAACAGCGTTATCAAAAGACAAACTGACTTCAAGTATACCTAAAATCACAGCGATAAAAACGCACAGCCAGCCTGTTCCGGGATGAACATGCTCGCCCCAAAAATATGCGCCTATAAGCCCAGCCGCTGTTACTATATATGATCCTGTAAAATAATTCATAAATTTTTCTCCTCAGATTCATTTATAACATAAAAATTAAGGTTGTGTCCAGCAAAAATCTCCTTGTAAAAATATTTTGACGTGCAATAATATAAGTATTAGAAGGGACGACATGTCAAACACTCTTGCATACTTATTAGACGGCAAAATTTATATAAATTTAACCAACA
>CALUQQ010000006.1 GCA_944322955.1 Candidatus Gastranaerophilales bacterium | reverse complement strand
GCTGAAAAATACCGTCACAGCATCAGGATGTTCTTTTTTAACAATTTCTGCCGTGTAGTAAAGCGGGGTTTTTGTGTCTGATCTGAAAGGTTTCATCTCAGGAATATGTTTTTCAACAAGTTCATTGTAACCCGCACAACATGAAGTTGTCATAAATTCAGCGCCTGCTTCAAGTCTTTCTTCAAATTCTTTTGCCTCTGTTTTTGTTGTAACATCAGCACCCTGAGCTACTTCATATACATCCGCAAATCCTAATTTCATTATAGCTTCTTTTAATTGTGCCGGTGTACAAGGTAATTGCCCCATAATGGCAGGTGCTACCATTGCGATAACTTTTTTGCCGGATTTAATATTTTTTAATATATCAATAATCTGGCTTTTTTCATGTACTGCTCCAAAAGGACATGCTGCAACGCATTTGCCGCATGAAATACATTTTTCAAAGTCGATTTTTGCATGACCGTCTTCGCCCTTGGCTATTGCTCCTACAGGACATGCGTTTTCGCAGGGAACAATAATTTTGGTTATTGCATGGTATGGACAAACTTGAACGCACATTCCGCAGTTTTTGCATTTTTCCGGATCAATTACCGATTTACCGTTTTGTATGCTTATTGCTCCGAATTTGCAGGTGTTTACGCAAGGTCTTGCAACACAACCCTGACAAAGATCGGTTACGTAAATCCTTGAAGGTACACATCCTTTGCAAGCTGTTGTAAGTACTGTCAGAGGATTTTTTTCAGGCTCTGTACGCTCTAAAGATTCTTTTGCAAGTGTTGATAATTCAATGCTGTCATCAGCTTCTTCAATTGCCATTCCAAGCCCTGCAACGGCTCTGTCGCGTAATATTGCGCGTTCTTTGTGGATACAGCATCTGTACGGAACTTCACTCCCTTTCGGACGCATTGCATAAGGGATTAAGCGCGTGTTTTCCGGGAAATCGTCGCTTAAGTATGCTTTTATTAATCTTACTAAAATTTCACGCTTCAGGTGTGAAGTTTGTTTCGGGGCACTATTCATACTCATATTTCTTTTTCCTTACTAACTTAATTTTTTTTCAATTGCTGCTAAAACTTTTTCAACGGTTGCTTCTTTTATAATATCGTCATCAACTTTTACATACGGTGCTTTTGAAAATTCCCAGTCGATTGAGCATAAGCCAAGACACGGAACGCCTGATACATCTACTCTGTCACCATATTTTTTAGGAACAAGTTCAATCAATTCCTGTAAATTTGCTGAACCCATTACGAAACATGTTGTTCCTAAACACACCTTAACACTAACTTTTTTGTCCATACTTCTATCCTCTCGTTTATATATACTGTATGCTTACTTTTTTAAAATATTTACTTTGCAGTACTTCTGCAATCTTTTTGATTATGTTTTTACGAATTTCTATTTCAACCGGAAGTGCCGGATCATAATGCGCCTGGTTTAGTTTTGCTCCAACCATAAAGTTTATGCAATCACTATCCAATAAAAAGTTTACCAGCTTTCCTGCCGCGTTGTCAATATCTGATGTACCGGCTTCAAGATATTCTAATGTTTTTGTTAAGGTTAAAACGCCTTCGGTTACTAAATCCACCCCATCCATATAGGAACAAGAAGGAAGTTTACCTATACTGATTGTGGTGTCCATTGTTATGGGTTTATTCAGTTCTCTTGATATCAAGTTAGCGGTTGTGCCGCCGCAGATTGCTTTTTTGCCTTTGAAATTATCAAACATTCTGGCGTATTCAGCATCTTTGGACTGGTGATAAGGTGGTCCGGTAAAAATTAAAGATTCTCTCGGGTCACGGAAATATAAAACGCACGCGGATATATCGTCTTTCGGCCGTCTGTCGGTTTCAATATTTCGTGCCTGATTAACAAGATAGTGTGATAACTCTGAACTTGAAATATCAGGGTGTTCTTTTAATTTGTCCTGTAAAAGTACAATCAAACCGTCACGTCTTAAACCCAGTTTTAATCTTCCTCCGCCAAGCCCTGCCTGTGTTACTCCGTCAGAACAAAAAATGAGTCTGTCCCCAAGTTTTAAATCTATTTTGTAAATCTTCATTTTGCGGTTTTTAAATGTTTTAGACTGAATAGTTTCAAATTTCGGTTTTAGAACTTCATTATTCCTTATCCAGATAAATTCAGGGTTGCCTTCTTCAACTATTTTGGCGTGTCCGTCATCATTAACGTCAATAGCGGAAAAAGTTGAATAGCTTATGTGGCGGACTTTACATATCGGAAGGGCATTCATTATAATTTCAGCTGCTTTCCGGATTGATATTTGTTGGTTTTCAATAAATTGTAAAAGCATTGTGGCTGTCATACAAGACAGAATATTTGCTTTTATTCCGCTGCCGAGTCCGTCGGATAAAACCGCTATAAGACGGGCTTCATCAGGGTATCTTTTTGATACAAAATAATCCCCGAAGGCATTTTGGTCATATTTTTTCATTTGACTGCAATCAATGTCAATGAACACTTATGTCCTCCGAAGTTTCATCCTTATCTTCAAAATCGTTTGCAATTGAGCTTAAAAGAGTTTCTGTTTCTACCATGTGTTCACCTAAAAGGCAGGCGATTTCTTGTACGATAGAGATATTTTTTGAAATAACTTCGTGGGCTTTTTGCGAAATTTTTTCACGGTTTGTTTCTGTTTGGGTTACGTCTGTTATAATAGCACCTACAATTTCGTTTTCTTCAATTGTAAACGCGCTTATATCAAGCAGGCGGTTCTTGACGGGGTAGCGTTCTTTATGTAAGTCTTTTCCGGTTTTTAATATTGTTTTGAAAATATCAGCAAAGTCGACAATCCTGTCAATAGCGGCACCTGTCATGCCATCAGGTCTTGTTTTGAAAATTTCGTACATATCACCTGTGAACATCTTCATAAAGCTGTCATTTGCTTCTAAAATATTCATATTTTTGTCGACCATAACAACTGCTGCAGGCATACATCTAAACATGGCAGCCGCTTTTCGGACCGCTATTTTCCTCATATAAGATACGCACATGGATGTTTCTGCATCACCGTTTAAAAGAGCAACTGCCATATCCCGGCATGTAGGATAACCGCAGCCGCCGCAGTTTAACTCGTCATCGACTGAATGTTTACCGATTCTTTTTAGTGCTTCTAAAATATCTTCCAAAGGGTAAGTTTTATGTTTAACTTTTGAGGAGGTATAATCAATATCAACAACAATGGCAGGTTTTTTGGGTATAACCAGGCGATGTTTTACGTTCGAAAGTACGTCAGATACAACGCTTATGCCTGCTTTATCTGTGGATATACACGGTCCTGCAATACATCCCCCCTCGCATGATAAACCTTCTACAAAAATGACTTTATCCAGTTTTTCAGGTTTTAGATTTGCTAAAGCTCTTTCAAAATTTGAAAGTCCGCATACATCAATTAATTGTATATGTTCTTTTATTCCGACTCTTTTTATAGTTTCGTTCATCCCCCCGTCTATCGGGTACAGGGCGCCTTCGTGTGCAGAGTGCGGAACAAACTTGTTTTTATTGTCTGCCGATACCTTTGAAATGTCACCTATATCATCATTTATCCACATTTTTAATTCTTCAAATGTAAGTGCAGCATCTATTAATTCTCCGTGATCGGATTCATTTTTTTTGCCTATACACGGGCCTATAAATACAATTGATATATCTTCGCCAAATTTTTCTTTTAGCATTTTGGCATGTGTCATTGCAGGAGAACCGATAGGTGTAATATTATTGGTAAATTCCGGATGATAATGCCTTATAAAATCAACTATGACTGGACACGCGCTTGAAATAAAAAGTCCTTTATCAGCGTTATTCAATAATTCGGCAGTCTTTATTGAAACTTCTTCTGCACCGAGCGCGGTTTCGGAAACATCTTTGAAACCTAATCGTTTAAGAATTGAAACTATTTTTTCTTCAGGCATCTCAAATACACCGCTCCATGAAGGGGCAAGCGATACATAGACATCTTTTTTTGAAAGTAAAAGTTTTTTTGTTTTATCAATGTCTGTTCTGACGCGTTTTGCGCCTGCAGGGCAGGCTTTGACACATGAACCGCATGCTATGCATTTTTCAGGAATAACCGATGCGTGGCCGTCTTCTATCTTGATTGCTTTTACATGGCATTCACGAACACATTTGTAGCAGTCGTGGCATTCGTTTACAAGCGTATAAACCGGATTTTGTTTGTCCATTTATTCTCCTTGTTATGCGTTTTCTTCTAATATTTTTTTTAATTTGTCTATGTCGACGCTGTTATATTCTTTACCGTTAATGTAAATATTAGGTCCGGATGCACATTTATTTTCACATCTTGTGCCTTCCAGCTCTATATTTGCATCAATTCCGTTTTGTTGTATGTAATCTTCAAGAAATGCCAGATTTTCTTGATTCCCGCGCGCAAAGCATGAACTTCCCATGCATACAGTTATATTTAATTTTGTCATACTGTCCTCTCAATGTATATTTTAGCTTATAACTCTTAATAGGGCAACTATTTTATAAAATTCGTTCGTAGATTTTATTAATATTTTGCAGGAATGCTTGTTTGTCAAAAATATTTTCAAGTTCGTCAGGTGTTATAAGTTTCATAATATCTGCGTCGTGCAGAAGATTTTCTTTAAAATTCCCGTGATTATTAAATGCATCCAGTGCATTTCTTTGTACAATTGAGTAGGCATCTTCACGGCTTAAACCTTTTGATACGAGGGTTAAAAGGACTTTTTGCGAAAAGACAATTCCGCCAAATTTATCAGTATTTTTAAGCATATTGTCTTCGTGAACAACAAGATTGTCAACAATCCCGTTGAATCTGTTCAGCATAAAATCTACAAGGGTTAAGCTGTCAGGGAAAATTATTCTTTCCGCGGAGCTATGGGAAATATCTCTTTCATGCCACAGCGGAATATTTTCCAATGCAACAAGTGAATTTGCTCTTACAACTCTTGCAAGTCCGCATAAATTTTCGGATAAAACGGGATTTTTTTTATGCGGCATTGCGGAAGACCCTTTTTGATGTTCCCCGAAGCCTTCTTCAACCTCCAGAACTTCTGTCCGTTGAAGATGTCTGATTTCTGTTGCAAACTGTTCAATTACACTTGCAATCAAAGCCAAAGACTGCATAAAGTATGCGTGGTAATCTCTTGCAATGACCTGAGTTGAAATTCTCGCTGGTTTTAGACCTAAATGCTTGCAGGTAATCTGTTCAACTTCAGGTGAAATGTTGCTGTAAGTTCCTACAGGACCCGAAATTTGTCCGACGCGGATTTGCTCGAGTGCATGTTCAAAGTTATTTTTCTGGCGTTCAAGGATATCTATCCAGCTGCATAATTTTACGCCAAAGGTCATAATTTCCGCATGTATTCCGTGCGAACGTCCTATGCAAATTGTATTTTTGTGTTTTTCGGCTAATTTTTTAATTGAATTAATGGTTTTATTCAAATCTTCAAGGATAATTTTGCCGCTGTCTTGAATTTGCAGGGCAAAAGCCGTATCAATTACGTCGGA
>CALUQQ010000005.1 GCA_944322955.1 Candidatus Gastranaerophilales bacterium | reverse complement strand
GCCTTCACCCTCGCCGAGGGTGCTACGCAGCGGATTTGCACAAGAACGGAGCGCAGCGAGTTCGTCCCTGCGAGCAAAACCACGCTTTTGCGAGCTGTGCACAATCCAAGACACGTAGACATGTCAGACAACATTCGTCGTGTTGCGTTTACTTTGGCGGAAGTTTTGATTACCCTCGGCATAATCGGCATTGTGGCTGCTATGACAATCCCGACATTAATAAGCAATTATAAAGAAAAACAAACTGTTACCAAATTACAAAAAGTTTATGCGACATTAAAAAATGCTTTTGAAATGTCTAAAGTTGACCACGGCGATTATGAAACCTGGTATTGGAATAATATGCCTGCAGCCAACGGTCAAAGAACAATTTATTTTTGGGAAACTTACATATTTCCGTATTTAAAAGTATCAAAAAAATGCTTTCCGGCATCAGAAGAATGTCTGCCTACAGATATGACTTTTTCTAACGGTAGCAGTTTAGCAATATTTGACAGACGCGGCGCATTTATATTACCGGATGGAACATCAATTTATACATGGGCTGGCAATGATGACTTCTTCCCGCATGTATGGGTATATGCTGATTTAAACGGTAAAGCTAAACCTAATATGCTCGGAAAAGATATATTTGTAATGTTTTTTTCTCCAAACAATCCCGGTTTGACATGGGGAACAACTGATGATGACGGAAATTTTATTGACACAGGAATTACATTTGAAAAGCAATACGGCTTTAATCTTTATGGAGATACGAATGGCGTGACAGTTGATGACCTGCTGAATCCCAATTTTATACTTTCTGATGGATCAAAATCGGGTTGTTCGTCCAAAGGATTAGGCTACGTATGCGGTGCAGTTATAAAATTAAACGGCTGGAAAGTTCCTGATAATTATCCTTTTAAATTTTAGCGTGTAGGTCGGGCTTTCAGCCCGATAATAATCCATCATACCGGACTCATTCCGGTATCCAGTTTCCCTCCCCCTTGAGGAACAAAGGGAGCCAACGAGGTACAAGTTGTGCGACCCTGTTTCCGGAGCGTAGTGTAGGTGGGAGGGTTAGGGTGGGTGGCTTTCCGCCCAACAGTAACTTCTCAGTGCCTTACTGTTTAGTATCTTAGTAACTTTATCAGAGATTCTTCGCTGACGCTCAGAATGACACGAAAAATACTTAAATTATTTCTTCCATATTTCCATTTTTGTCGTACAATAAAAATATACAATTTTTAAGAGGGAATTATGACAAAAAACAGAATAGGAATAGATGTCGGCGGAACGAATGTTAAAATCGCGCTTGTTGACGATAAAGGAAGCATTTTATATTCAAATTCAGTGCCGACCCGTGCGGAAATGGGTTATGAATATACCGTAAACAACATTAAACAGGCAATCAGAGATTTGATTGCAGAAACAAAAGTTTCACATATTGAAGGTATAGGTTTTGATTTTCCGGGTCAAATTGACTATAAAAACGGGATTGTAAGGCTTGCTCCGAATATTCCGGGCTGGGTTAATATTCCTATTGCAAAAATTATTGAAGATGAATTCAAAATCCCGACAAGAATTGATAATGACGTTCACTGTGCAGCACTTGGTGAACTTAATTTCGGCGCAGGAAAGAATTGTGAAAACTTTATCTGCATGACCGTCGGAACAGGAATAGGTTCAGGTATTGTAATTAACGGAAAACTCGTACGCGGCGCGTCAAATGCAGCAGGAGAACTCGGACATATAAAATTACAAATGCATGAAGGCCCTCTTTGCGGCTGTGGAGATTTCGGCTGTCTGGAAGCATTTGCCTCAGGCCCGTCTATAGTTGCAATGGCAGAAGAATATATAAAAGGCGGAAAATCGACCAAGTACCGAGAGATGGCAAACAGAGGTGAAATTACACCTTTTCTGGTTGCAGAAGCGGCAAAACAGGGAGACCCCGTTGCAAAAAGAATTTTTACGCGTATCGGAGAATACATTGGGTTTGGGCTTTCAAGCGTTGTGAATCTCTTAAATCCTGAAAAAATTATCATAGGCGGCGGGGTGGCAGATGCCGGTGATATTCTTATTCAACCTATCAGAGAAACTATTAAAAAACGTTCAATGTCAGTTGCCGGCTCTGCTGTGGAAATTGTACCTGCGCAACTCGGAAATACCGCAGGTGTCATAGGCGCAAGTATGCTTATTGAAAGTTAAAGATTGTATTTATAATCTTTTTATCATAAAATTTAATTATAAAAATAGCTTTTAAGGAGAAAATATGAACGAGCTTTTAAGAAAACCGGCTTCAGAACAAGCCAAAGCCTTGAAAAATAAAGAAATTTCAGCTGTAGAACTTACACAGGCCGCATTGAACAGAATAAAAGAAATTGATGAAAAATTAGGTGCTTTTAATTCATTAACAGAAGAAACTGCGCTTGAAACAGCTAAAAAAGTTGACGAAAAAATTGCGCGCGGAGAAGAATTACCGCTTCTGGCAGGTATTCCTCTCGCGTTGAAAGATAACATGAATTTAATCGGCTCAAAGACAACCGCTTCAAGCAAAATTTTGGAAAATTTTGTATCGCCGTTCAATGCAACAATTACCCAAAAATTACTGGATAATCTCGTTCCTATTTTAGGAAAGGCTAACTTGGACGAATTCGCTATGGGTTCTTCAAATGAAAACTCCGCATTCAAAAAAGTTCATAACCCGTGGGATTTAAACAAAGTTCCCGGCGGCTCCTCAGGCGGTTCTGCTGCAAGTGTTGCCTCGTGTGAAGTTACATTATCACTGGGATCAGATACTGGCGGATCAATCAGATTACCGGCATCATTCTGCGGAATTGTAGGTATGAAACCGACTTACGGCCGCGTTTCAAGATACGGACTTATAGCGTTTGCTTCATCTCTTGATCAGATCGGACCTTTTGCAAGAACTGTTGAAGATGCAGCAAATCTTCTTGAAGTTATCTCAGGTCACGACCCGAAAGATTCAACTTCTTTAAACTTACCCGTTGAACACTACGCCTCAAGTCTGAATAACGATATCAAAGGCTTAAGAGTCGGTGTTATAAAAGAATTAATGTCAGAAGGTCTGTCAGATGATGTTCAAAAAGCTATTGAAAACGCAATTGAATGCTACAAAAAACTCGGCGCCGAAATCGTTGAAATTTCTCTACCGAATTTGAAACATTCAATTGGAATTTATTATATTCTTGCGACAGCTGAATGCTCCTCAAATCTTGCGCGTTTTGACGGTGTAAGATATGGTTACAGAACACCTGATGCTAAAAATCTTATGGAAATGTACACAAAAACCCGCGCGGAAGGTTTCGGCCCGGAGGTTAAACGCCGTATAATGCTTGGAACTTATGCTCTAAGCTCAGGCTACTATGACGCTTATTATAAAAAAGCCCAGCAGATGAGAGCATTAGTAACGCAGGATTTTGTAGAAGCGTTCAAAAAAGCTGATGTGTTAATTTCACCAACATGCCCGAACACTGCATTTGAACTCGGCGCAAAATCAAATGACCCGTTAGCAATGTATTTGACTGACATTGCAACAATCAGCGCGAACCTCGCAGGTATTCCGGGATTGAGCGTTCCCGCAGGATTTGACACAGACGGTATGCCGATAGGTTTGCAAATCCTTGCACCACAATTGCAGGAAGCTAAATTGTTCAATGCAGCGCACAAATTTGAACAAGCAAATGATTACTATACAAAATTAGCTAATATATAACGGGGTATTTAATGACTATTAATACTGAATATCTTGAAAGATGTATTGAAACGCTTAAAAAATCATATCAATTGATTAAAACCGTACAGGAAGGAACAATTGATTATGAAATGTACCGCAATTCTCTGGTAAAAAGTTTTGAGATTACGCTTGAACAAAGCGGAAAACTTTTGAAAAAACGCCTTACACCTTTTTTTGCGAGCAAAAAAGCTGTTGATACACTGACTTTTAAAGATTTATTCAGAGAAGCAAATAAACATTCCCTTTTGACGGAAGATGAAGTTATCCGCTGGATGAAATACCGCGACAACCGCAATAACACCGCCCACGATTACGGCAAAGCATTTGCGGAAGAAACTTTGACTCTTATGGAAGCTTTTTTGAAAGATGTCTATCATCTTAAGGATATTATAAGTAATGGCTGAATTATTTATAAAACCTGAATATCTGAAAATGCTGACGGATATTTTTGACAGTTATTGCCCTGACGCAGAAATCTGGGCTTACGGAAGCAGAATAAAAAATAAAGCTCATTCGGGCAGTGATTTGGATCTGGCAGTAAAAGATTTTCACGGAAACGATAAAAATATTTATGATTTAAAAGCCCTTATCGGCGAAAGCAATATACCGTTCTTTGTTGATATTCACGAATTAAAACAATTACCTGAATCTTTTCAAAAAGAAATTGAAAAAGATTATATTGTTATATACGGATAAACTTTTACGTTTTTTAGCTGATTGATTTTAGGGAAAAATTTATTAAAATAAGGTTATGAAAAAATTATTCATAACTTTATTTTTAATGATTTTTGCCTTGTGTGCAACTGCAAAAGAAGTGGATTATGAACAAATCTACAGAGATTTACCCGTTCCTGAACACAAATACGTCCATAATATTGATCCCGGAGAATATTATGACATGAAAGATACCTCATGGTCGCCTTATCCTTTATTCCGTCTTACAGGACCTTTATTTTTCAAAACCATTACAATAGAACCCGGATACTACCTTTTAACCCCCAGAGAACACGAGGGCAAATGGTATATGCTTTTTAAAGTACAAGGCAAGATAAAATACATAATACCGGTTTACGAACGAGACATTACACCGGAATTTTTCTATGACGAAAATCTTCCGAAACCACAATTAACATGGTCGCAAAAAGTTCATCTTAATTTTTTGGATTTTGTCGGAAAACATTTTCAAAATTCAAAACGAAAACCCGCTCCCCAAACTTACCTTGAATTGACTGACCTTGACAACAATTTTCTGTCACTTGTAGTCTATTGGGGTGCGCACAGATACTACATGATTTTTAGAACTGTCGGGCTGTAGATTAAAATAATAACAAATTTTTTATATCCGTATCCAAAATTTCTGCCATATTTAAAATTTTTAAGATAGACATGTTTTCCTGACCGCGTTCAATTCTGCTTATATATTCGCGTGAAACACCGGCCTTTTCAGCAAAAGATTCCTGTGTGTAACCTTTTCGTACACGTTCTGCCTTAATGTTTCTGCCCAATTGTTTCAATAACTCGTTGCCACTATACATATTATTCTTATTTTACTATATTGACATATTTATTCTGGTAACTTGTAATATCTATAAATGAGAATATATAAGTTCTAGGAGAAATAAGCTGTGAAAAAGGATTTTAAACCTGCATTTACTTTGGCTGAGGTTTTGATAACCCTCGGTATAATCGGCGTGGTGGCAGCGATGACTATTCCGACGCTCATTGCAAATTATCAGGAAAAACAAACTGTATCAAGACTTACTAAAGCTTATGCCACAATCAGCAACGCTTATCAAATGGCCAAAGTTGAAAACGGTGAATTATCCTCTTGGGGCTTTACAGGGAATTCCAACACTAGTGAAGATCCAGACGGCAACGTAATATATGACGAAAAAGCTTTTTTAAATGCTGAAATATTTTGGAATAAAATAATACCTTATCTTAAAATATCTAAAGCCATTTATAGTAATTATGATGAACAGGGTTATATATCAAATTATGAGGCATACACAATTTCCGGCGGTAACACAGATCCAAAACAAGTCGCTTTAATAGAACTCGCTGACGGAACCACTTTAAGCGGAGGCTGGATAGCAAGATATAATTGTTCTGACAATGAATATTGCGGAGATTTTTCAATAGATATTAATGGTTGGAAAACACCACCTAATGCTTATGGAAAAGATAAATTCTATTTTTGGATATACAAAAATTCGATAATTCCGTTTGGAAAGGCAAATGAGCCTATTCAATCAAGAACATTTGAAAGCCGATGTAACATTAACGGAGACAGCGACGATGCAGGAATGAGCTGTGCGGCATGGGTTATATACAATAAAAACATGGATTATCTGCATTGCGACGATCTTTCCTGGAACGGCAAACACGAATGCAGTGATTAGAAAACTTTCTTTTTGAAAATTTTTTTATGCTAAAATTTACTCCATAAGGAGTAAAGATTATGAAAGCTGTAGTATTTAATAAAGAATTAAAACTGGTAAAAAATTATAAAAAACCAGTGCCGCAAAAGGGTGAAGCTTTAATCCGCGTGTCTTTAGGCGGAATTTGTAATACCGATTACGAAATAACAAAAGGCTATATGGGCTATGTCGGAGTTTTAGGGCACGAAGCGGTAGGAATTGTTGAAAAAATCAATGATCCTGACCAATCACTTTTAGGAAAACGTGTTGTATCAGAAATCAGCTACGGGTGTAAAAAAACTGACTGCCCCTATTGTGCGGAAAAACTTTACCGTCACTGTCCTGAACGTCATACCCTCGGGATTTGGAGAAAAGACGGCTGTTTTGCTGAATATTTCACCATGCCTTTGGAAGTTCTTTTTGAAGTACCGGATAATGTTCCCGATGAACAGGCTGTTTTTGTGGAACCACTTGCTGCAGCCTGTGAAATCACTGAACAACTACATATAAAACCTTTTGAAAAAGTTGTGGTGCTCGGCGACGGCAAATTAGGACTTATAACCGCACTTACACTTAATGCTCAAAATATTGACGTAATCTTAATCGGAAAACACCAAAATAAACTTGATATCGCAAAAAATCAAGGAGTTGAAACTCATCTGTTAAATGATTTTACCATTGAAAAAAAATATGATGTTGTAGTTGAAGCAACAGGATCAATTTCCGGATTTGAAACTGCGCTTGCACTTACCAAACCACGTGGAACTCTTGTTTTAAAAAGTACTGTTGCCGCGTCTAAAGAATTCAACCTTGCACCTATTGTAATTGATGAAATAACTGTTTTAGGCTCACGCTGTGGACAGTTCGGCGCAGCATTAAGACTTTTGAAATCTGAAAAAATTGATTTTTCCCCACTCATTTCTGAAATTTATCCGGTTGATAATGTGATTGCAGCGTTTGAAAAAAATAAACAAAAAGATACTTTAAAAGTATTATTGAAATTTTGATTTGCGTAAATCAATTTTTTAGCATAAAATAAATATATGTTTGATAAACTGATACATAAATTAAAAAACATAACTCTGCTTGACAAATACATACTCAAACAGGTTATTGAAATGTTTTTGATGGGGGTTTGCGTATTCACATCAATTATATTTGCATCAGACACATTTATTACGCTTATAAAACAAATATCGCTATTCGGAATTCCGTTTAAGGTAGCGCTGATGATGATTATACTTAATCTCCCGTCTGTTGTTGTTATGACAATCCCAATGGGTGTTCTTTTGGCAACTGTTATGACACTTAACGATTTAAGTCTAAAATCCGAAATCACAGTTATGCGAGCCTGCGGCATAGGATTGAACAGAATTGCAAAACCGATTTTTATATTTGCAATTGTAATGTCGATTTTCAGCTTTTTTATTAATGAAAGCATTGTTCCTGTTATGACAAAACAGTCAAAAGACCTTGCTCTGTGGGCTTTGGGGCAAAAAAACATTCCTGACGGTAAGCAAAACTTTGTATTTAAAGAACTCAATGACAACGGTTTTTTAAAAAGACTGTTTTATGTCGGGTACTGCGACGATAAAATTTTACATAATATAACAGTTCTTGACACATCAAAAGAAGGTACTATACAGGTTCTACAGGCAAGAGAGGGCAAAACATCACCAAAAGGCTGGAATTTTGAAAAAGGTGCAATTTATACGGTTGACAGAGAAGGAAAAGTTTTAAATACAACCCTTTTCGATGATTTAAACGCTCAATTCGGTGTGGATATGTCAAGAGAGTTGAATAAAAACGTAGCAAAAGAAATGAATTTTCCGAAACTTGTTAAATATCTGGCAACAACAAAAATTGAAGCGGAACAAAAAAGAGTTCTTGTAATTGAACTTTTTGACAAAATTGCACTGCCTGTTACAACCGTTGTTCTTGTTTTAATCGGGGTGCCGCTTGCAATCACACCGCCAAGAGTACGTTATAACAGAGGCTTTTTATTCAGCATACTTATCATATTTGTCTATTATTTAATAAGAGCGCTTTCCATATCATTTGGTGAATCAGGAAAACTTGAGCCGTTTTTGGCGGCCTGGATGCCAAATATAATTCTAACAATATGGGGCGCTTTGTTGTATTACAAAAAAGTCTATACTATTGAATAAATTCCTCTTTTTGCAGGTAAAAAATTCCTCTTTTTTATCGTAGAATATTTATATGGATAATAATCGTAACTTTTTTAATGTAAGCCCTATAAATTCCGTGAAGCAAAATCCTTTTAACGATAACATTTTAGAGGATATGAAATCAACGATATCAAATCCTATGCAAAACAGGCTTAACGGGTACGATTCAACCATTTTAAACGACAAAACATTACCTCAAGGTGACAATGAAAAGCTCAAACTTGAATACAAAATTTCTGAAAAACAAAAGGCTTTAACGGATATAAACGGAAAGATTAAAAACGCGGAATTATACGGAACACAAACTGAAGTTTTAAGTCTGCGTGTCCGCAAGCAGCGTATTGAGCAGGAATTATCTGAACTAAACCGCGAACAGGCAAACTCTGCCCAAAAAATTAAAACTCTTTCTGGCGAAGTAATTGAGCTGCCATTTATAAAAAAAGCGCAAACATTTTTTTCAAGAAAAATACTCGCAAAAGTTTCAAAAAAATTCAATTCAATTGTATTTTTAGGAGATTCACTTGCAAAACTATCTGAAATAAATAAAAGTGTTGACGCACTGATTGAAATGAAAGTTCCATACGGAGAAAAAAATGACAATTATGAAAAACTTACGGAATATTTATATCAAGCTAACCAATTACATTCAAAAATTTCCAAAACACTCGGCAAAATGAAATAATTGATTCTTCTATAAGTTTAAAGTCGTCACCCATATTCATTTCTAATATCTTTATTATTAAGACAGTCTATGTAAATTTACATCAAACATAAGGGTTATAATTTTTCTTCAATATTCCCTGACCACAGGTCAATTAACACTTACCGCTAAAACTTTAAGCCCTATTGAAAATAAAAATGCCGGCAACTGCCGGCATTTTTAAAGAATTAACCTCTGATTTTTAACTTTTTAATCAAATCTCTGTATTCATCAAGATTTTGATTTTTAACATAAGCAAGCAATCTTTTTCTTTTACCTACAAGCATCAAAAGACCTCTCTTTGTTGCGAAATCTTTTTGATTATTTTTTAAATGCTCTGTAAGTTCAGCGATTTTTTTGCTCATCATCGCGATTTGAACGGCAGCAGAACCTGTGTCTTTTTCGTTTGCACCGTATTTTTTCACGATTTCTTTTTTGTTTTTCAAGTTAATTGACATATTGTTTTTCCTTTATTGTTGAGTGACATATTGGCGTAAGCACTCTACAAAGGCAATTTTAATATATCAAAAAAAAATTGCAATACCTTAAACTCAGGATGTTAAATATAATTAAGCTAAATTCCTGGACGTAAGATAAGCCTTAAATGCAGATGTATTTGCAAAATTAAACTGATCTCTTGCACAGCCTAAGTCAACATCCGCATCAAATAAAGATTTTGCGGACAAATTATATTTTTTAAAGGCATCATTGTATTTGGAAGAATTTTCGCCAAATATATTCGTTGCATATCGCAAATTTTTATATGCTTCATCCTTAGCATTTTTCATTAAATCATATTGAGCTAAAGCCGCATAATATCGCGCTTCTGCCTCATCTTTTTTTACTTCTTTTTCAAGTGCCCAGCACTTAACTGAATCCTTTATACCTTCGGCCAAATCCTCTGTTTTTTGCAAGTTTAAAGCTCTTGTAAATGTAAAAGCCGAACCAAATTTAAGAGCCTTATCCAGATAGTCAGAATAAGACATAATAGTTTTAAACGGTGACTTATTAAATTGCTGTTCGGTTAAAATCCCATTTGTCTGATCTATTCTGCCCATAGCTGTCCTTTATGTTATCCTCTTTTATATATAAAGTATATAAAAGCGCCAAAATTGCCTTTTTTGTTAAGTTTTATTACATAATGCATATTATCTGTTCTTGATAAAGTTACTAAGATACTAAGACAGTAAGGCATTAAGAAGTGACTGTCAGATTAGTAAATCCGACCTACAGCTATCAAGGTATTAATGCTGCGTAACAGCTCCGAGCCTGCGCGCGTTGCTCCAGCCTCTGCTCGCAATCCTCTTTACATCGCTATAAAAAGAAAGAGTGAAAAAGGCTTCCGATAATATAAATTATGTAAATATTTATTTATGCTAAAATAAAACCATGATAGAAAGATATTCACGCGAAGAAATGGCAAAAATTTGGACTCTGGAATCCAAATTTCAATATTATCTTAATGTAGAAATAGCAGTTTGCGAAGCTTATGCAGAACTCGGCGAAATTCCAAAAGAAGATGTTCTAATCCTCAAACAGCGCGCAAGATTTGACGTCAAACGCATTGACGAAATCGAACGTGAAGTTAGACACGACGTAATCGCATTTTTAACCAATGTCAATGAAAGTCTGGGCGATTTGGGAAGATATATGCATGTCGGACTCACAAGTTCCGACGTAATTGATACGGCTTTTGCTCTGCAAATTCAAGCCAGCGGTAAAATTATCCTTGAAGATTTAAATAAAACCATCAATTCAATTAAAAATCTTGCTAAAAAACACAAAAATACAATCTGCATAGGACGCTCTCACGGAATACACGCAGAAATAATGACATTTGGCGTAAAACTTTGCAGCTGGGTAGATATTCTTGAACGTCAGAAAGAAAATTTTGAACACGCACTTGAACAAATCCGTGTAGGTCAAATTTCCGGTCCTGTCGGGACTTACAGCAACATCTCGCCTGAAGTTGAACAAATTACATGCAAACACTTAGGGCTAAAACCTGCAAGAATTTCAACCCAAGTCATTGCAAGAGATTACCACGCATACTTTATGCAATCTTTAGCTTTGATTGCAAGTGTAATTGAACAATTTGCGACAGAAATCAGACACCTTCAAAGAACAGAAGTTCTGGAAGTTGAAGAAGGTTTCGGCGATCATCAAAAAGGGTCGTCCGCAATGCCCCATAAGAAAAACCCCGTTTTATCCGAAAATTTATGCGGCCTTGCACGAGTTATAAGGGCAAATTCACTTGTTGCATTAGAAAATATTCCGCTGTGGCATGAAAGAGATATCTCACACAGTTCCGCTGAAAGAATTATTTTCCCAGATAGCTTAATTCTTTTAGATTTTATGCTTAACAGATTCAACGGAATTGTTAAAAATCTTGTAGTTCACAAAGATAACATGCTTAAAAACACTGAAAAGTTCGGAGGGATTGTTTTTTCTCAAAAAATTCTTTTGACGCTTGTATCAAAAGGCTTGAGTCGCGAAGATGCCTACTCAATTGTACAAAGAAATGCACTGGATGCATTTAATAATCATGAAGATTTTAAAGAAAACCTTTTAAATGATAAAGATGTAATGAATTTGATTACTCCGCAAGAACTTAAAACAATTTTTGACAAAAAAGCCTTCCTGCAGAATATTGATACAATTTATGCAAGAATTTTATAAAAAACTTGCTCTATTTTGGAACATAAGCTAAAATATACATTGAGAGGACAGTATGACAAAATTAAATATAACTGTATGCATGGGAAGTTCATGCTTTGCGCGCGGAAATCAGGAAAATTTAGCTTTTCTTGAAGATTATATAAAAGAACATGGAATTAATGCAAATATAGAACTTGAAGGTACAAGATGCGAAAATAAATGTGCATCAGGTCCCAATATCTACATTAACGGTCAAGAATATAACAACGTTGATATAGATAAATTAAAAGAAATTTTAGAAAAAAACGTCTGACAAGGAGAATAAATGGACAAACAAAATCCGGTTTATACGCTCATTAATGAATGTCATGATTGTTACAAATGCGTTCGTGAATGTCATGTAAAAGCTATTAAAATAGAAGACGGTCATGCATCAGTAATTCCTGACAAATGCATTGCCTGCGGTGCATGCGTAAAAGCCTGCCCTGCCGGTGCAAAACGCGTCAGAACTGATATTGATAAAGCAAAAAAACTTTTGCTGTCTAAAAAAGATGTGTATGTATCACTTGCACCATCCTGGAGCGGTGTTTTTGAAATGTCTGAAGAAAAAATTATATCCGTACTAAAACGTTTGGGGTTCAAAGATGTTTCCGAAACCGCATTAGGCGCTGAAGAAGTTTCAATAAAGACGGCAGAATTATTGAATAACGCCGAAAAAGGTCTATTTATATCTAGTGCATGTCCTGTCATAGTTGATTTTATAAGACATTATCATCCGGAATTCACTAATAATATTACGCCAATAGGTTCACCTGCGATGACACATGCCAAAATGCTTAAAGAAAAATTTGGCGAAGAGATTTCAATCGTATTTATAGGTCCCTGTATCGGCAAAAAAAATGAATCCGACCATGGAGAATTAATAGATGTTGCACTGACATTTGAAGAATTAAAAATGTGGATAAATGAGGATATCGGCGATATTTCAAATGTTTCGTCAGACAATAAAAACAAATTTGTTCCTCACTCTGCCCACGAAGGTGCATTATACCCCATAGACGGAGGTATGAACGAAACAATAAAAAAAGTCGGAATAAAAGAAAATATACAATTAATTGATATATGCGGACTGCCAAATTTTGAGAGAGCTTTAACAAATTTAAAACCCGGAAAACTTGATAAAGTCATTTTTATAGAAGGCTTATCATGCGAGGGCGGATGTGTAGCAGGACCGTGTATTTCAACCGACAAGGCCGGTATAAGCGTTGTATCAGATGTACTTTCAAACGTAAAACATCGTCTGGTAGTACCCAAAAAACCTACAGTTGTTGTAGATATTGATTACACCTCATCAAAAGTTAAACATAAAACTTATCCTTTGGAAGATATTTTAGAAGCACTAAAAAGGATTGGTAAGCATTCGGTTGATGATGAATTAAACTGCGGAGGATGCGGTTATCCTACATGTCGTGATATGGCTGTAGCACTTTTAAACGGGGATGCAGAAACTTCCATGTGCGTATCATATATGAGAAAAATTGCAGTCAGAAAAGCTGCGGCACTGTTTAGATGTATGCCGGCAGCAGTTGTTATGGTGGATAAAAATATGAACATTCTGGAAGCCAATGACAGCTTTATGAAAATGTTTACAGGAGATATGTATGAAATTTTCAAAGCAAGACCTGATGGAATGACAGGCGCCGCAATTGACAGAATTGTAGATTTTGCTGATATTTTCAAAACCATATTAAAAACCGGCAAAGATCTTCATAAAGAACGCTATCCTGTTAAAAACCGTCTGCTTGATATAAGTGCGTTTACAATTGAAGAAAACGAAATTGTAGGTGCAATTATAACCGATGTAACTCAAACAGAAACAAATCGTGAAAAAATTTCACAAAAGGCACATGAAGTTATCTCAAAAAATATTTCAATAGTTCAAGAAATAGCCTGCCTTTTAGGTGAACACATGGTAGAAACCGAAACACTTTTAAGTTCAATTGCAAACGATTTTGACGATAAGGATGAAACTACGGAGGACGTAAGTGTTCATTGACATTGATTGCAGTCAAATGAAAAAATATGATCAAAATGCCTTCGGAGATTATTTTGTATCAAAAAGATATCCGGATGAAGCTCGCCTTATAGCTGTTTTATCCGACGGATTAGGCAGCGGGATTAAAGCAAACATTTTGTCTTGTATGACGGCAACTATGCTTTTACAATTCATAGAAAATCAACAAATTTCAATCCGCAAAGCAGCCGAAATTGTAATGAATGCGCTTCCTGTATGCAAAGTCCGCCACATAAGCTATTCAACATTTTCTGCAATTGATGTTAATGATGACGGACATGCCAAAATAGTCGAAGAAGGCAACCCTGAATTCATCTGGATAAGAAACAACGAAGTTTTGAAACCGAATTTTGAAACAATACAATCAAAAACTTTCAAAAACCGCAAAATGAAGATTTACAAAATAGATTTAAAACTTGGTGACAGACTTATTTTTTGTTCTGACGGTGTAACACAATCGGGACTTGGCGGAGGAAGATTAAAACTGGGCTTAAGACGTGACGGATTAATTGTACTTTTACAGGACAAACTAAAGGAACATCCGGATATTTCAAGCTCTGAATTGTCCCACTATCTTGTAAACCAAGCACGAAATATTG
>CALUQQ010000004.1 GCA_944322955.1 Candidatus Gastranaerophilales bacterium | reverse complement strand
GCTTGATAAAATAATATTAATTTCCAATTATTTTGATATAGAATTTATAGATTTGTTTAAGTAGCAGGATTGCAAAAGAGAGCGCAATTGCGCTCTCAGGTTTTCGGGGATTGTATGAAGAAATTTTATTAACGTTTTTGGAATACCATTACGTATTCGTGTTTAAAGATATAAAATCCGCCCGCAAGCGCTCTGTAACGCCAGAGGTTTGCGGTTTTGCCTTTTGCACGTTCGTTGCCCTGCATGTCTTTTACAATAATTGCTTTTAGGGCAAATCCTAATTTCTGCATTCTTGCCATGCATTCAAAGCCCAGCGGTTGAACTTCGGAATTTTTGTAGCTGTCGCCGATAATCAATGCGGCAAATCTGCCTTTTTCAAGCAAGTCATATCCGTTTTTGGCTACTTTTTCAAACAAATTGTAAAATTCCTCTGTAGTTGCGCAGTTTGATAAGTCCTCTTTTTTGTCGGAAAATTTAATAATATCGTCATAAGGCGGGTGAAGAATTAAAAATTGTGCGAAATCTTCACCCATAATATCAAGTCTTGCTTTAACTTTTTCTTTTGCAAGTTCTGATGCGGAATCCGCGCAAATAATATTTACATCTGTGACAAGCTGTTTTGGTGTAAATTTTTCAGAAACCTTTTCCGCTAAATCATCCTTCAATTCAACACCGATACAGCGTCTGTTCATATTGATAGCTTCAATACCGGAAGTTCCTGAACCGAAAAACAAATCAAGAACAACTTCATTTTTCCTTGTAAATCTTTCATACAATTGCTGTGCAATTTGAGGAATATAATTTCCGTGATATTCATTGGAGTGACCGTGTTCTTTTAATCTTGAAGGAAATTCCCACAAGGTATCAGTTTTGATATGGGGGTAATCTTTCCACGCATTCAAATTTATGTCGCTGTATTTGGTGGTTTTTACCTCTTTTACGACCTGCAAATCAGTTTTTTTAGCCGGCCTTAATTTAGTATTAGTCTTTAATCTTGCCAATTCTCTTCCCCCGATTAATTGATATAAGATAATTTTATAGAAATGTTTCAAATTTGTAATCAAACGTTTAGATGAATTTGTGTTTGTAGTAGATTAAAATTGAATGGAGGAAGTATGTTATTAGAGAACGGATTTACGTTAAACACCTTTTTTATGATTACCGGCTTTCTCCTTGCGATGTTCTCATGTGTTTCTAATGATATTATTCAAACACTGGGAACTTTTTTAAGCGCCAATAAAAAGACAAATTCTCTTTATATTTGGGCATTTACAAGTATTGTTTTGATATTAACAATAGGTATCGGCTGGGTGGTAAACGACGGCGACATGTCGTTCGGGCGACTAGATAGAATTCCGGTTGCTCATACATTTACCATAATACATGTACTACCTCCTATTATATTATTAGTTTTGACACGCTATGGCATACCTGTTGCCACAGCGTTTTTAATATTGAGTTTATTCTCGGTTAACGATATACACGTTATCGGGTTAATGCTGACCAAATCTTTTTTAGGGTATGCAGTGGCATTTATATGCGCGCTTGTTATTTATAATATTATTGCTCGGCCGATTGAAAGGTACTTTTATTACACCCAAAAAAAACATTCAAAAAATATTTCAAAATGGTGGATGGTCGCAAAATGGTGCTCAACAGCATTTTTATGGTCGCAATGGATTATGCAGGATGCTGCGAATTTATTTGTGTACCTTCCAAGAAAAGCCTCTTTGGGCGAATTAATATTTGTTCTGGTATCATGTACTATATTTTTAGGTTATATTGCATACAACAGGGGCGGAGAAATCCAAAATATTGTTAAAATGAAAACAAATGTTCAAGACCCCAGATCAGCAACAATTATTGACCTGATTTATGCATCATTATTATTGTATTTTATCCAGTTAAACAATATTCCGATGTCAACAACATGGGTATTTTTAGGACTTCTTGCAGGCCGTGAAATCGCACTTTATCACAGATTGCGTTTTGAATCTCCGAAAAAGATGTACAAACACATTTTAAAAGACCTTGCAAAAGTAACATTCGGGATGATTGTTTCATTGCTCGCAGTGCTTATCCTTACAAAATTCCATGTTGTAAAAGATTTCTTCTTAATGTATTTTATTAATATGTAGAGGGCAAAAATGGCAAGAATAAAACAATTGTCAAAACATTTAATTAATCAGATTGCAGCGGGCGAAGTAATTGAACGTCCGGCGTCAGTTGTAAAAGAATTAACCGAAAATTCCATAGATGCAAACGCCTCAAAAATAAGTATAGAAATTACAAATGACTGCCGTAATATAAGAGTTGCCGATAACGGCTCAGGAATTCATCCGGATGATATTATGCTTGCATTTTCAAAACATGCCACAAGTAAAATCCAAAATGACGAGGATTTATTTGATATTCATACTCTCGGATTCAGAGGCGAAGCTCTTTCAAGTATAATTTCAATTTCAAAATTGACCTGTACAACTAGAACAAATGACTTTGACACAGGGACAAAAGTCAAATGCGAAAATTCAGAAGTCAAAAAGGTTGAAACCGGCTGTGCTGTAGGCACTATTATGGAGGTTAAAGATTTATTTTATAATCTTCCTGTTAGGCTTAAATTTTTACGCAATCCCAATACTGAATTTTCCTATATTCAAGAAATTGTTCAATCACTTGCAATAATCAATACAAAAGTGGCCTTTGAACTAAAACGTAACGGGAAAACCGTTTTAAAGACAACAGGTCAGGGAGATTTGGCACAAACTTTAAAAGAGGTTTATTCATCAGATGTTGTAGAAAATTTGAAACCTGTTTTGAAAACCGATGAACTCTCACATCTAAAAATTACAGGTATGGTCAGCAAACCGGATTATACCAGATCAAGCAAAAAAAATTATCATCTCTATATAAATTCACGCTCCGTAAAATGTCCTGTTATACAAAAAGCTGTTGATAATGTATATAAGACGCTTATTGCAAACAATAAATATCCGTTTGTTGTTTTGAATTTAGAACTCCCTGCACAGGATGTGGATGTTAATGTCCACCCTACTAAAAAAGAAGTCAGGTACAAAAACCCGAATCAGATTTTTAATTTTGTAAGGACATCAGTTGAGGCAGGACTTTCCAATTATGTTGAAAAAGAATACCATCCGATACCGCCTCAGCAAAACAATATTGTAGATTTTCAGCCCGTATCACGCAATGATTTAAGAATTGATAATGAAAATGATACAATGTATGTTTCGGATAGTCTGATGCAAAAAATTCAAGAAGAAATTGCTTCTCCAAAAGAAATTAAGCAGCAAACAATAATCCAAACAGCAATACAAGAAACTGAACCCGAAGAAAATATCATCGGCCAGTACAAAAATACCTATATTTTAATTGAAAAAGATGAGGGGCTTGAAATTGTAGATCAGCACATAGCAGAAGAAAGATTTATTTACGAAAAACTTAAATCCGAGAAACAAATCGCCTCACAAATGCTTTTTATATCTGATGTGGTTTCAGTTTCATCAACAGATACAGCCATAATAAAAGAAAACATGGATAAATTTGAACACTATGGATTTGGAATTGAAATTTTAAATGACAATGAAGTTATTTTCCGAAAAGTTCCGATGATGATTGCAAAAGTCAATCCGCAAGAAATAATCGCAGATATCTTAGAAAATATTGAAGGTGATATTGACAGACTGGAAGAAAAAATTCTTATAACAACGGCCTGTAAAGCCTCTGTCAAAGCCGGTCAAAAACTTTCCCTGTGGCAGATGCAGGAGATTATTAAAAAATGGCGTACAACAAAAATGCCTTACACATGCCCGCACGGCAGACCAATTTCGCATATAATTCCTCACAAAGAAATCGCTGCATTTTTCCAGCGTCAGGCATAATTTTTTAAAGCTTAATCCACATTTGCCGACAGACAATTCTTTTCGTAATGTAAATGCTCAATCATAGAATTTACGCGTCCCATCATATCTTTGAACATCGGGATTGGCAGACTTTGTTTTCCGTCAGACAGAGCATTCTCCGGATCATGGTGAACTTCTATCATAATCCCGTCAGCGCCGACAATTAAACCGGCTTTTGTCATAGGTTCAATCAAATATCTCTGGCCTGTTCCATGACTCGGATCAGCAATCACGGGCAAATGCGAATATTTTTTGATAACGGGAATTGACGCTATATCCATAACGTTTCTCGTAAATGTACTATCAAAACTTCTGATTCCGCGTTCGCACAAAATAACCCGTTCGTTGCCGTTATACATAATATGCTCTGCGGCAAGCAAAAATTCCCTTATGGTACTTGCAAGACCACGCTTTAAAATTACCGGCTTATTGCATTTACCGACAGATTTTAAAAGTTTGAAATTCTGCATGTTACGCGCGCCGATTTGGACAACATCGACATAATCGCAAATCATATCTAAATCCGCAGAATCCATAACTTCAGTCACAGTCAACAATCCTGTTTCTTCACTTGCTCTTTTTAAAAACTTTAAAGCCTTTTCTTCATATCCTTGAAAATCATAAGGAGAAGTTCTCGGCTTAAATGCGCCGCCTCTTAAAAATTCACAGCCCAGCTCTTTAGCCGCAAAAGCAACCTTTTGCAGGCCTTCATATTCACTTTCAACCGAACATGGGCCGACAATCATAACCGGCTTATTAGCACCGCCTATTTTCACTCCGTTTTCAAATTCTATAACTGTATCTTCAGGTTTTCTGTCGCGGGATGCAAGCCGGAAGGGCTCACGGATTATCTTAACCTCTTTTACTCCTTCAAGCGCGCTGATTCTGCCGGGTGTAATAGATGTTTTATCACCGAATGCATCAATAACCGTATGGATTTCACCCTGATTTACAATAACCCTGAATTCATGTTCGGTTAAAACGTCAACTACTCTTTTTATATTCTCTTTTGAAGCCGACGGCTCCATTACTATAATCATAAATTTTCTCCTTATAATCTAATTATAGCATAAGAAAAAAGCGGCTCATTTCTGAACCGCTTTTTTTTAGAATAATTATCCTAACCTAGCAAGCAACGGCTTGTTTAGCTTCAACAACTGCCTGAGCTGCTGCAAGTCTTGCTTGAGGAATTCTGAACGGTGAGCAAGAAACATAATCAAGACCGATTCTGTGAGCAAATTTAACAGAATCCGGATCTCCGCCGTGTTCACCGCAGATACCGCCGACAAGGCTCGGGTTAGTCTTTTTGCCGCGTTCCATAGACATTTCAATCAATTGACCTACGCCTTTTTGATCTAATGTGTCAAACGGGTTAGCCGGCAAGATTTTTTGTTCAACGTAACGGTTGAGGAATTTACCTTCAGCATCGTCACGTGAATAGCCGAATGTCATCTGTGTCAAGTCATTAGTACCGAATGAGAAGAATTCAGCGTATTCTGCAATTTCGTCAGAAGTCAATGCAGCACGCGGGATTTCAATCATAGTACCGAATTTGTAATCAACTTCAACACCTTTTTCAGACATAACGTCTTTTGCAACACGAACTAAAACGTCTTTTGCGACTTTAAGCTCGTTTACATGACCGATTAACGGAACCATTACCCAAGGTTTAACGTTTACGCCTTCTTTTTTCAAATCGCAGCATGCCTCAAAGATTGCTCTTACTTGCATTTCATTGATTTCAGGGTAAGTCAAACCTAAACGGCATCCGCGAAGACCCATCATCGGGTTAGCTTCTGAAAGGCTTTCAACAACGTGAAGCATTTCTTCTTTTTC
>CALUQQ010000003.1 GCA_944322955.1 Candidatus Gastranaerophilales bacterium | reverse complement strand
GTTTTTACACCTCTGAAATATGTTTGTAAAGAGTTAATAAATTTATCCATTTTGTATTTCCTTTTTAGTTAAATCGCGCCCTGAAGGACTCGAACCCTCGACATCCGGTTTTGGAGACCGACGTTCTACCAACTGAACTAAGGACGCTTATAGGGGAAAATTTCCCCATAGACTCCGTGATAATCGGCGTCCTCAGCCCGACTTATTTTGTTTCTTTATGATTGGTGTGTTTTTTACAAGTCGGACAGTATTTAGAAAGTTCCAATCTATCTTTCGTATTTTTTTTGTTTTTTACTGTTGTGTAGTTTCTTTCTTTGCAATCTTCACATGCAAGAACTACCATTCTGTCGTTTTTTCCTTTGATACCCATTGTTTATATTCCTTTTATTATCTAATTTTTGACCTTTTAAAAATAGAATGTGAGAGAATTCCACATTCTATTTTTCGGCTTATGATTTTATAATAACGCAAAAAAAATAAAAAGCAAACGAATTGTAACAAATCATAAAAAAAAACCGGCTTGCGCCGGCAAAACTACAAAATTTTAGAATTCAACCGGTCTTCTGTCACCGGACAGCTTAGACGGAGGAATGTCATAACCGCCCAGAGAGTCTGTACGTAATTTTTCCATATAGACCTGACCGTTTTTAACAACTTGCTGCAACTGTGAAAGATTGCCTTCAAGATTTGTTAAAACTTGTTCTACGTAAAGCTCAGCGCCTTCACGGGTTTTCATAGCCTCTTCTCGTGCCTGATGACGAACACTTTCCGCTTCTTCAAATGCTTTACGTTTAATTTCTTCGCATTCTTCCTGTACTTGAGCTCTTATTCTGTTGCCTTCACGCTCAAGTGCCTTTATAAAGTCAGCCTCTGACAATTTTCTGTCAGCTTCTTTTTGGGCATCGCTTATAATTTTTTCAGCTTTTTGCTGAGCTTCAATTTGAAGTTCATCTCTTCTGCGCAAAAATGCTCGTGCTTCTTGAACTTCAACAGGAAGCGACGCATATATTCTATCTATTAATGTTTCAATTTCACGTGTTTTTACAATTGTATATTTTCTCGGGATAATCGGAAAACCTTCTTCCAGAGAAATTTCTAACATTTTCAGTAAATCGTATACTCCGTTTTGCTGCATTTTCTCCCCATGTACCTTTCTATAACATGAATTTTAACCCGAGTGCATAGTACTTGTCAAATAATTCAAGAAAATTTAAAACATATATTTTAACATAATTAACGATTAATCAAATATTCAAACACCGGTTTGGGAACAAATTTTGAAATATCGCCGTTATTCAGAAGAATTTCGCGCACAGTGCTTGATGATATAAAGTTATATTCGGGCTTTGTAATCAAAAAAACAGTCTGAATGTCAGGTGCCAGCGCACTATTAGTCTGAGAAAGCTGCATTTCATATTCAAAATCGGATACCGCACGCAAGCCTCTTATCAAAACTTCCGCGCCTTTTTTCTTTGCATATTCAATTGTCAATCCGTCAAATGAATCAACTTCTACATTTCCTATATGTCCGACACTGTCTTTTATAAGTTTTACACGTTCGTCTACAGTCAAAAAAGCGTTTTTTTCAGAATTTCTTGCCACCGCTATAATAACTTTGTCAAAAATTCCGGCACTGGTCTTTAAAACGTCCAGATGGCCGTTCGTTATAGGATCAAAACTCCCGGGATATATTGCTATTTTCATATCTTGCCCTTTCCGCAAAATTATTATAACCCAAAAAAACAAAGTCTTTGTTAATTTTTGTTACAATAAATATCCATTCTTGCAATTTACTATATCCATTATATTTTAATAATATATAAGAAATATATAATTAAAATTTTCTATACACACTACCTTCTACCTACTAACCTTTTACACGAGGAATTAACAACACAATTCCGAGAGGCTTCTTTCAAAAGAAGTCTTTTTTTTGGTAATTTTAATAAAAAATACATGATGAATTATTCGAGCATAATATTATCAATCAACCTTACATTGCCGATTTTGACCGCGATAAAAACTCTTGTGTTGTCATCGGCTTTGGACTTTTCATCTAATGTATCAGCATCCAAAAATTCCAAATATTCCAAATTATGGTGCTCATTCAAATAAGAATAAGCTGTTTCTTTCAAAGCTTCAATATCTTTTATACCTTTATCATAGCAGGCTTTTATATTAAACAAAATCTTGCTCAAAGCTAACGCATCCTCTTTTGCCGCGTCAGACAAATATTTATTTCTTGAGCTCAAGGCAAGACCGGACTTTTCCCTGACAATCGGACACGGAACAATTTCAACCGGAATATTTAAATCTTTAACCATTTTTTTGATTATGATAAGCTGCTGTGCGTCCTTTTGTCCAAAAAACGCAAAATCCGGCTGAACTATATTAAACAATTTATTCACAACCGTACAAACCCCGTCAAAATGTCCGACACGGGATTTGCCGCACAATTTATTGACGTAAAAATAAGGCGGAATTACATAGGTTAAAAAATCATTTGACAAAATATGCCCTTCACCATACATTTCTTTAGGATTTGGTGCAAAAACTATATCCGCACCGATTTCGTCACAAAGTTTGCTATCCGCATCAAGTGTTCTGGGATACTTTTGCAAATCCTCACCCGGACAAAACTGTATAGGATTTACGAAAACAGACACCACAGTTCGATCGCATTTTTCAACGGATTTTTCAATTAAACTTTTATGTCCGGCGTGAAGCGCGCCCATTGTCGGCACCAGACCTATTGTCAAACCCTCTTTTTTCCATCTTTTAATCTGTTCTCTTACATCCCTTATTGTGTGAACTAACATTTTGCCCCTCTGTGTAAATCTAACTGTTTAAGCTCATCTTCAGCAAGCTTAAATACCTCTTCATCCGACGGATAAAGCCCGTGTTTTACGTCATAATCGTATTGTTTTACGCACTCTAAAATCAAACTTTTCATATCGCCGTACTTGCGGACGAATTTAGGTTTGAATTCTGAAAATTTTCCGAACATATCATCAGATACCATAACCTGGCCGGTACAATACCGTCCTGCGCCGCATGAAATTGTCGGAACAGTTAAATTTTCCGTAATATACTGTGCGCTTTCTTCCGGAACCATTTCCAAAACTATTGAAAATACGCCGGCCTGTTCAAGTTTTTTAGCCTGTTCAAGAATTTTCAATGTAGCATCAAAAGATTTGCCCTGAATATTATACCCGCCTATTGTATTCAAAAACTGCGGAGTAAAACCTAAATGCCCCATAACCGGTACACCGGATTCAACGCATCTTTTTATAACATTTAATATATAATCACTGCAGCCCTCAATTTTCACGGCATTAGCACCATATTTAACCATATTGCAAACATTTGTAAGGGCTGATTCAATATCAATATTGTAACTCATAAAAGGCATATCAGCTACAACCATTGCACGGCTTACACCTCGAGCAACCGCTTTTGTAAAAATCGACATCTCGTCAACCCCGATTTTATGGGTTGTGTCATACCCAAGCGCAACCATAGCAAGGCTATCGCCGATTAAAATTATATCAATTCCGGCTTCGTCAAGATATTTTGCGGTTGAATAGTCATAAGCCGTCAAAACAGAGAATTTTTCACCGTTGTTTTTAATTTTTTGAATTGTATTTACAGAAACTTTTTTATTCATTACACATTACATTCCTGTTTTTCATCGTCACAAACAATTGAAAAATATCCGCAGCCGTCACGCTGAACTTTTTTATACCAATAAAGAATAGCCCTTGCTACGCGATGGGAGCTATGACGAACGAGTCCTTCTTTGCTGTCTTCTATTAATTTTTTACAACAAAGAGTTACACCGAGTTTTTTAAGTTTTTCACAATCAAGCTTTACTGGGTAAGAACCGGCCTGTTCATATTTTTCATCCACATTCATAGGCAGACAATTATTAACAAGCACAGCATCAATAATTCTTCTGCTGTTTGCATGCTGCATTAGAGCCTTAACATGGTCAGACACAGAGTAACCGTCAGTTTCTCCGGGTTGTGTCATAATGTTGCATACATAAATTTTCTTAGCTTTTGATTTAACAATTTCCTGAGCGATTTCATCCACAAGCAAATTCGGAATAACACTTGTATATAAACTTCCAGGCCCTAAAATTATCAGGTCGGCAGATTTGATAGCCGCAATAACATCTTCCAATGCTTTACAGTGTTTAGGGTCAGTAAAAAGTCTTTTAATACGGCCATGCGCCTCAGGAATATTGGATTCGCCGTTTATAATCCGACCGTCTTCCATTTCTGCGGCAAGCTTCATATCATCAAGCGTTGCAGGCAAAACACGACCCCTAATGGATAAAACATTTGATGATTCCTTAACAGCCCGCACCATATCGCCAGTAATGGCGCACAATGCCGTCAAAAACAAATTACCAAAACTATGGCCTTCCAAACCCTCACCTGTTTTAAACCTATATTGAAAAAGCTTGGTAACCAAATCTTCGTCATCTGCAAGTGCCGCAATACAGTTTCTTATATCTCCGGGAGGCAGTACACCCATTTCTTCACGTAGCCTGCCGGAACTTCCGCCGTCATCGCCCACTGTTACGACTGCCGTAATATTATTTGTTATATGTTTTATGCCCTTCAAAAGCATGGAAAGACCTGTTCCGCCGCCTACAGCAACAATTTTCGGGCCTCTATTCAGTTTTCTTCTTCTGTATAAATGTTCTAATATTGAATTATCGCCCTTTTCATCGCCCAAATCCATTATTGAAAGATTGGTTTTTTGCCAGCCTTTAAAAAATATTGCCGCACCAAACATACAAATGGCAAACGCAAGCCATTCTGTTGATACGGTATTTGCTATCCTTCTTATAAATTCCATAGTATAGAATATCGGTTTTATGTCAATCAAAATCAAAATACCGACAGTCATTAAAACGGCACCGAATAAGATTAGAGCAAACCACCTTTTTACCTGCAATCCAGGTATCAGCCACCCCGCATCTTTCGGTATTCTTACATTTGCTTTGAATTTTTTCATTATCATTAACCTTCTTTACTCAACCCAGCCTGACGCACAAGCGTTTTTGTAATTAACCGGGACCGGTGTTACAATTTCTCTTGCCTGCGTAATTAATTCAAGCGCATTTGGTATTCTGTTCGTAAAATGTATTGTATCGGCCTGAACGATTGTTCTGCCGCATTCATTGTTCATCACCTGAGAATTATTCAATAATTCTTTTAATCTGCCTATTGAAACATTGGTATTTGCTATATCATTTGCGGAAAAATCAATTGTTCCGTCAACATTATAAGATTTTTCCAGCAAAATCTCATGTGCGACAGGAATGTTCACGTATTCACCGACTTTTGCGGTAACATCACCTGATGCGCCGTAATAAATCAGCCATTCGGAACATTTTTTAACGGCTTTTGCGACAGCACATGCAAACCCGAAATCTTCCGCAGCCATTTTATACATTGCCCCATGTGGTCTTACATGCTCAATTTCCAGGCCGTAAGATTTTGCAAATGACATCAAAGCTCCCACCTGATAAATAACAAGCGCTTCAATTTCATCATCAGAAAGCTTCATAGGCCTGTATCCAAATCCTTGAATATCATCAAAACCTATATGAGCACCAACTACAACATTGTTTTCCTTTGCATACAATAAGGCTTCTTTAATACTCATCGGATCGCCGGCATGAAATCCGCAAGATATATTCACGGAGCTTACGTAATCCAGCAATCTGTATTCGGAGCCGTTTTTATAAACGCCGAAACTCTGCGCCAAATCGCAATTGAAATCTATATTTTTTATCTGCTTTCTTTCAAGTGTTTCCTGCATAATATTTTCCTCTTTGAAATAATTATACAACATAAACACCGTAAAAACACATCTTTATAAAATATTTACATTAAAATTTAAACGGATAATCTTCCGGTATCTTCCAGCCGTTCATCTCAATTAATTTAGTACAAAGCGCACCTGGCTGTGAAACTTCACTAATACTTGAATCAAAACAACCGTACCTCAACGAAGAATGCTTTGCACCTTCATATGTACCGTCCCAATTATATGCGTACGGTACAAACCCGGTATTGACAGCATATTTCCATGACGAACTTGTTCCCATCAGCTTGGGGGAAAATCTAAATACAAATACATCTTTGCCTAACTGGTAGTCTGTTTTTTTTAAACTTTTAATGTCAATAAAATATTTTACATCATATATATACAAATCAAACAAAAGAACTGAACTGTCCAACAGATAAACACCCAGATGAGATTTTCCACCCCATTCAACATTTTCAACTTTTTGTACCTTCAGATAATCAGCAAGATATTTATTAAACCATGTTTCTGCACGGTCATAATCGGTATTGCTTTGCAATGTATCCCACGTAGTTGTATCACCGTTTTCAATAGTTGACATCTTTATCGCCTGATTCATTAAAGAAGTAACTTTGACCAATTTACTTTCAACGACTTTTTTCTTATAACTTTGAACAAGAGTCGGTATAGTCATGGAAGCCACAATGCCGATTATGCCAAGTGTTATCAAGACTTCTGCGAGGGTAAAGGCGGCTTTTTTAAAAGATACTAAGTTATTAAGACAGTAAGGCACTAAGAATTTTTTTGAGATCCTTCAGCTATCGCCTCTGGATGACAATTTACTGCCGTCATCCCGGACTTGTTCCGGGATCTTTTTTTATCTTTTAGATCCCGCAATAAATGCGGGATGACGTGTAAAATTTGACCAATGTTAAATATAGTGTCCTGCCT
>CALUQQ010000002.1 GCA_944322955.1 Candidatus Gastranaerophilales bacterium | reverse complement strand
TTAAAGTGTTTGATTATACCTTTAAAAAAGACAAAGCCAAAATTCCTTACGTGGGCGTGATGGCGCAGGACTTGGAAAAAATCTTTCCAAATTCAGTAACCAAAGGCGATGACGGTTATTTGAAAATACGCTGGGATGAGATGTTCTATGGTGTTATAAATGCCGTCAAAGAACTTGACAAAATCGTCCAAAATCTTGCAGAGGATGTCAAAACCCTCATATCAAGGCTTGACGGCCATGATGAAGAAATTCAACAGTTACGAAAAGAAAATGCCGAACTTAAGGCAAGATTGGATAAGCTTGAAAAATTTCTTTACTAAACATCCCCCCGGATGTTTGCAACACCGCAGAAAATATTTTCTGCGGTGTTTTCCTTGTTTACAACGCTTTTTGTTTGAGGTATGATAGTGAATAAGGTAATAGAATAAGTGTTATATAAAAATGAATATTGTACATTTTTTGCTCAAATAACTGATAAAACTTATTATTTATTACCTTATTAATCAAAATAAAGGACATAAAATGAGCAAATATTTATTGGAAATCGGAACTGAAGAATTACCATACAGGTTTATACCGTCTGCAATTGAGCAGTTAAGGACGGGTTTTGAAAACTTTTTAAATACAAATAAAGTCGGGTTTGATAAAATTGACGTTTATGCAACCCCGCGCCGTCTGGCGGTTATTGTGAGCGGACTTGATCTTAAAAGTCCTGATGAAGAAAAAATTGTTAAAGGACCTATAAAAAAAGTTGCCTATGACGAAAACGGCAATCTCACTAAAGCAGGCGAAGGATTTTTGAATAAAAACGGGCTTAAACCCTCGGATATCTTTATTGAAGACAATTACATCCACGCAAAAATTACCATAAAAGGAAAACCCATTGTTGACCTTTTAAAGGAAAATGTTCCGGCAATCGTGATGAAACTTCAAGGATCTCATTTTATGCGCTGGGGCTATAACGACGAAAAATTCTCCCGTCCTATCCGCTGGATTGTGTCTGTTTTAGACAGGGATGAGGTTAAAATAAAAATTATTGATAAAGAATCGTCAATTTATTCACGCGGCCACAGATTTGCACAGCAAAAAGTTATGATAGGTCATCCTGATGATTACGTGGAAACCATGCGCAATGCCTGTGTTATTGTTGACCAGAACGAAAGAAAACAGCTTATTATTGAAAAAGCTAAAAAAGAAGCCGACAAACTAGGTGCAGCCGTTCGCTATTCCGATGATCTGTTGGATGAGGTTACATATATTACAGAATATCCGGTTGCGGTTGTTTGTGAATTTGATCCTAAATACCTTCAAATCCCAGAAGAGGTCACTGTAACCGTAATGGCCGTTCATCAAAGATATTTCGCTCTCTATAAAAACGGAAAATTGATTAACAAATTTATTACCATGACAAACTATATTGGCGATGAATTCGCAAATATAAAAGCCGGTAACGTCCGCGTAATCAAGGCTAGACTTGATGATGCTGTATTTTTCTTTACTGAAGATACTAAAAAGCCGCTTGTTGAATATGTTGAAGACTTGAAAGGCGTTACTTTCCAAAAAGGCATGGGGTCTGTTTTTGATAAAACTCAAAGAATTATTGCGCTTTCAAAAGATATTGCGTCTGATTTGGGCGAAAATGCACCGACAATCGGGCGGACTGCTCTTTTGTGCAAAGCGGATTTGACTACAAGTCTTGTGTTTGAATTTACGGAACTGCAAGGCTTTATAGGGGCTGATTATGCAAGGGTCTCAAAAGAAGATGAGCGTGTTGCAGAAGGTATTAAGGAACACTATTTCCCGCTTAATGCTGAAAGTGAAACCGCTAAAAGTATTGAAGGCCAAATTGTCGGTATAGCTGATAAATTGGATACGATTTGCGCTGTGTTCGCTGACGGCAAAAAACCGACAGGCTCCTCTGACCCATTAGGCGTTAGACGTGCTGCTTTGGGCGTTATGAGAACTGTTCTTGACTCCGGATTGAAAGTTAATATCGCAAAATATATTGATAAAGCTGTTAAATTGCTTCCGGTTCAAAAAGATTGCTCGGATGAGGTTAACGAATTTTTTGTCCAGCGTTTGATTATTATGCTTTCCGATAAATTTAAAAGAAATGTCCTGGAAGCGTGCGCCGCATCGCGTAATCCGCTTTTGGATTTGAATGATTACATTCAAAGGGTTAAAATAGTATCAGAGCTGAATTCACCGGAAATGCTGGAAAGCGCTAACAGGGTTATTAGGATTTTGAAAGAAGAAAACCCCGCCCCTGTTGATTCAAAGTTATTTAAAGAACAGGCGGAGAGCATGCTTTTCGAGGCGGTAAATTCAGTTAACGAAAATTTTAAATACGGAGCTTATCTTGATGCTTTGATTGCCATAAATCCTGTTGTCGAGAGGTTTTTCAATGATGTTTTGGTAAATGACCCTGATGAAAATGTCAAGAAAAACAGGCTCTCGCTTTTAACATTACTGAAACGTAAATATGCGGTTCTGGCGGATTTTAGCAGGTTGTAAGCGGTTTTTGAAAAAAAATATTAAATTTTGTAAACAATGGTGTAAAAACAGTAAATAATTTTTTTCAGGATACTTTAAAATAGTACAAAGGTGAGGTAGTGATGTTTAACCGATTCCAGAATTTAAAGATAGTAAAAAAATTAAAAGAAGAAATCAGTCCTAAATTACGGTGGCTGAAGTTTTCTAATAAAAGTGCAGATAAAACCTCCTCTGATTATATTCAAATGGTAAGCGGGGTTGAACTGCAGTCAATGTCTGACGCACAAAAGCTGGAAGCGATGGTCAGAGAGCAGCTCAAGGCTGAATTCCCGAATATTGAGAGTATGAAGTCTTATGAGCTTTTGGTTGATGCGGTTATGCACAACATGATGAAAAAACAGCTTCAAGCAGAAGATAATCAGCAGTAGATGATTATTATATTATTAAAAAAACACCCCGCGGGGTGTTTTTTTTGGTTACTAAGATACTAGTGTAAATAAGTGAATAAGTGTTATATAAAAAGCAATCTTGGAAAAATCCGCTCAGATTGATTTTAGACACAACTTATTCATTTTTCTTGGGCAGTTATGCCCATAGACTGACATCCTGCACTTGTTTTAGGAACCCGGAAAATCAGCCGAATTATCCGACTTATAGTAAATTCTGCCCCGATAACTTTTCTTTATAAATCTGTACATAGCAGTAGCTTGCAATATACTGCATTATCGTTGTCAAATAAGCGCCTAGTGCAGTACAAATGTACGATACAACATCATTTCCGCGTCCGAAAATATTAACTATTGCAACAATTATAAATATCGGCAGAAGTTTCACCATTAACCACAAAACACTTTTGAAGGTTTTGCGCAAATATGTGAATATTAACATAAAATTATATAGTCCGTCGCGTTTGTATTCTTTTGAAAATTCCGTAAAAATAAACGGTATCATCATAAATACAATTGCCGCAAATATCGTGAATAGAGTGAATATCGTCATAGCAGCGGCTTTTGGGCCGATAACTATGGCTAATAAAATTTTACAGATAAATGCAAGAATAAATACAAGAATTATGTATAAAATCCATACAATCTGCACAGGCAGAGCTTGAAAAAATATTTTGAACCAGCTTTTGTTAAAATCCGGTAAAATTCCCTGTTTTGTTTCGTCAAAAGAATTGTGAATAATTCCGTAAATGTACCCGCCGAGATAAATTGAGATGACCGCCATTACAATAAGCGCCAATAGCGACATGAAAACATCCGTTGCGGAAAGTCCAACCCTTTTGCTGATTTCGTTAAGCGGATTGGAAAGCATAACCGGCACTCCCGCAAGTACAAATAACATTATGTGTTTTATAATTATCTCTTCACCTGTGTATAATTTTTTTATCGCGTCTTTGATTCCTAACATTATAAAGCTCCTTTTTGTTTTTAGCATAACATTTTTTGGGCGGAATTGCAATAGAAAAAACTTTATTGTAAGATTAAATTATGGAAATTGAATTAAGACAGCAATTGAACAGTTTGCGCCCGAGAATTGGCAAGATAAAGGAGTGTCTTTGACCCGGCAGGGTTAGAGAAAAAATTATCCCGGCTTGAAGAAAAAATGCAGTCGCCTGAAGTATGGTCGGATAAAAATCTTTCTTCAAAATTGGGCGGCGAAATTAAGGAAATCAAGGATAATCTGGATATGCTTAAGCGCTGGGCAAGTATTCTTGATGATGCGGAAGCTGCGCTCGAAATTCAAGACGGCGAATTGACATTGGAAAGTGAAACTGCTTTGAACGCTTTGGCAAAAGAGATTGACAGTTTTGAATTAAGGCAGATGCTTTCGGGTGAATACGATGAGGCGGATGCGATTTTGACAATCAACTCAGGTGCCGGCGGAACAGATGCTCAGGATTGGGCAAGTATGCTTTTAAGGATGTATACAAGGTGGGCTGAAAAGCGCGGCTGGAAAGTCGAACTTCTTGATAAGCTTGACGGCGAAGAGGCCGGAATTAAATCTGCTACAATTAAAATTATCGGCAAATACGCTTTCGGTTATGCAAAAGCTGAAAAAGGCGTGCACAGACTTGTCAGAATTTCACCATTTAACGCTAACGGCAAGCGTCAGACAAGTTTTGCATCGTTAGAAGTTATGCCTATTATTCAAGATTACGAAAAAACAATTCAAATTCCGCCTGAAGATTTGGAAATTGATACAATGCGCTCAGGCGGTGCGGGCGGCCAAAATGTTAATAAGGTCGAAACTGCAGTCAGAATCCTCCATAAACCCACCGGTATTGTCGTTAAATGCCAGCAGGAGCGTTCTCAATTACAAAATAAAGAAAACGCTATGCAAATGCTTGCCGCAAAACTCCTTGCTATGCGCCAGGCTGAACACGAGAAAAAACTCGCGGAAATTAAAGGCGAAAGTATGGATATTAATTTTGGCTCTCAAATTCGCTCTTATGTTTTTCATCCCTATAAAATGGTTAAAGATCACAGAACGAATTTTGAAGTCGGAAATGTCGATGCGGTTATGGATGGTGACATCGACGGGTTTATTGAAGAATATTTGAGAAAAGTCAGATAAAAGTTCTCTTGTTAGTTATATGCAACCTTCAGATTAAGAATTTGCTTTCGGATTTATAAATTCGGCCAGCATAACTTAGTAACTTTAATTAACATCTGGACAATTTTTAAAAAATATACTATACTTATATCATTAAGAGGAAGTTTTATGGCTAAAAATATTGATACTGTTCCAATAGAGGTTTGTATTTTAACCGCAGACCATGATATTAAGGGTGTTGTGCACGTTTCAAAATATACCAACACAAATCGTGAATTGACTGATTTATTAAATGACAGAGAAAGAAGGTTCCTCGCGGTCACTAATGCGGAAATCTATCCTCGAAATGCTAATCAGTCCCCCAGACGTTATAATTTTTTGGAAATTCATATGGATTACGTGCTGATGGTTCACCCTGCCAGTCAGGCTGTGTTCAAAGATTCAGGCAAAACTCAGGAAGATATAGCTCGTTTCAGAGATTTGAGATTGAAATTAAATCAGACTAAACCTTTTTAAATTTATTTGTGATAATTGTAATATCTTTTCAAAAGGTTTGTGTCGTGAGTTGATATGTCAAGTTTGTCTCCGAAAGCTTCCGGCACAGGCTGATTGTCAGCTTGGTCATTTTTAGCTGCTTTTTGCGGATTGTGATTTTGTTCGTATACATCCATTTTTTTCTTAACTTGCGCAGCAAGAGGAGTTGCGATGAACGGTACAATTACACGTTTGCCGATAATCGTTGCAGCCGCAATGTCCACTACAAACTTGAATACGCTTAAGCCTTTATTTTCAACTTCTTTAAATTCATTTTCAAAATCAGATTTACGTATCATGGGCAGATGTTCCTGCTTTTGTTTCATACGTACTTTTGAGGCTATATTTTTAGCTGTTTCGGGATTAAATGAGTTTTTGAATAATTTTTTGAATAAAGGTGCACTGTATTTCCTCATCAACATATACATGCCGATTTGTGCAAGTATCATCAAAAGTCCGTTTGTTAAGTCTAGTGCTGCAACAAACTTTCTTTTTTCGTCCGGAATTTTATCGTTATGTAAGCTCTGTGTTACATATTTGTAACAACCGATACCGTCTTTCGCTACGATTGATAAAACAGCTGAAACTCCAAGAGCTTTTTCGGGTATTGTGTTGAATTTTCTTTCCGCCCACTGTACCGGTCTGCTTTTTTCTCCTTTACCTATCAGCCAGGAAGCTGCAGACATTATCTTATTTACTGCCATCGCTGCCTCCTTCCTTCTTTACACCTGATATACGTGGGAATAATTTTTCCATAACCCTCGGATATACCCAGTTAAGTGCGTTACAGGTTATCGGTAATGTTATACATACGCTTATCAGAATTTTTGTTATCTGGTTCGGCGCCGTGTATTTCTTTTCCACAAATTTTTTGTATAATTTTATTATATCTTTGTGGATTTTTTGAGCTAATTTTTCTTCGTTTGTTCCGAATGTTTTGGTGTCATGCAATATTGAATTGATTAGTTTATCTTCTTTATCAAATTTGCAGCTTTCAATTAATTTTTTAAGTGTTTCCGAAATAGTATTGTCTGTTGCGGATGCAACTTCATCTATTTTTTTCAATTTCAGTTTGTTAATTATTTTTTCAAGCTCTGTATTTTTCATATTCATATGATTAATGTAAGCTTGTTCCGAATAGTTTCCGCCGCAGGCTGATTTTATACTTTTTATACGTTCAAGTGTCCTTGATACCCTGCTTGCACGAATGTCTTCGGGTTTGTCGAGAATTTCGCGGATCAGCATTTTGACATCTTCGTTTGTTTCTTTTGAAAGCGCTGATTCAAGAATACTGTTGGTTTGTTTATAAAGTTGTTTAAGAGCATCAGGGTCTTTTGTCATAAATGTTTCTTTCACCGGAACATCCTTAAAAATTTCTTTAAGATGTTCTTCATTATTTATTAGTATATTTGCTCTTTTTCTGTAGAATTCAATGCCGTCTTGCGGGGTGTAAAGGTGTTTTGCATCTGATATGTATTGATCTATTTGTTTGTTAATCAATTCCGCGAGAGTCGGATTGTCAAGGTAACGTTCGCCTATTTTGATTTTGCCTGTTTGCTGGAATCTTTCGGCAAGCAGCTGAATCTGCTGTTCCTGTTTTTTTGTAACTTTATCGTTAAGCATTTTGTCATAATGGCGTCGTTCTTCTTTTACTTTTGAATAATTTTCTGAAAAATATTTGAATATTGAAGGTTTTTTAATACCTGATTGTTTAAGCTCTTTTTTGATTTTTGTTTTTAAATAAGATTTGCTGTTAAGAGCCGCTTGGTCAACGTGAAGGCTGAAATTTTTGGAATATGCCGGATTGTTCAGCATTGCATCAAGTGCCTTATCTATAGGTTTCAATGCGCTTACCTGAAACAGTATCGCAAGGATCGCGGATATCGGCTGGCGCATTGCCGTATAGATTTTTGTATTTTTAACATCCTCTTTTTGTTCTTTTGTCGCATCTTTTTTGGGACGTACAAACGGGTTAAATGCTATGAATATCGGCGCGACTAAACCTGTGCCCAATGCAGTTATTAAGATACTTCCCATTTCGCCTTTCAGCCATTCAAAACTTTGCAGTTTTTTTAGTATATTTTTGGCGGGGAGGGAATTCGTTATCTCTTGGGCTACAGTTCCCATGCCTCCCGTAAAATTCGGCGAATCAAAGCGTCTTTTCGCGTTTTGAACCGTATAATTGTTAATCTTTTCTACTTTCATCTGCCTACACCTTCTATATATATAGAGTACCGGACATGTTTTAAATTGCTATCTTCGGCTTGAAATATTAAGTTTTGTAAATTGAAAAATAATTTCGGTATGGTTATTATTAATCAAGCAGAATACGTAATATCCCCGATGCCGGTTATATTTTTATTATATAACTTCAAGTAAAATGTCAAGCTTGCAAAAAAAACAGGAAGTTATAAAATATATAAAAAGGGTATGTATATGAATAAAATAATAAGTGCGTTAAAGAATTTTATAACATCGCCGGAAACAATCAAGATTTCAGCATTAATTGGCTTTACATTTTTAATGACGGCGGTAATTTCTTCTCAGAATTATTTTTTCCAGAATATAATAGAAAACGGTATAAGCAAGCGTGATATAATTGCGCAAAAGACTTTGACCGTTGTTGACGTAAAAAGAACGGAGCAGCACAGAAAAGAGGTGGCGTCAAAGGTTGAACCTGTATTGGCTGCGGCAGAAGATGAATTTATAAAAACAAATCTTATCACTATGGAAAATTCCATTGTGCAGATAAGAAAAAAAGATACAACCGATCAGGTTAAGCTTGAGGAGTTGAATATTCTTCTGGATTTGTCAGGTAATCCCAAAAAAGAATTTATAATTTCATTTTTGTTAAAAGCTGATGACGCAAGCTTGCATGAAGTTTTTGACAAGGCGAATATAACACTTGATAAAATTTTGCGCGCAGGAATTACTGAAAGTGATTATGAAAATAATGATATCCACACTCTTGTGGCAAATAATATGGTATCTAATGTTTCGCGACGTCAGATATCAATTATAAGTGCGCTGTTGGAACAAATTATTGTGCCTAATCTCGTGGTGGACGAATTTGCTACGGAAATTGCCCGTAAAAATGCCATGAATTCGGTAAAACCTTATGAAATTACTTTTCAGAAAGGTGATAAAATTCTTTTTGAAGGCGAACCGGTCACCCGTTTGAAGCGTGACGCATTAAGACAGGCCGGATATAATGTCTATGAACTCAATTGGCAGGGACTTTCAGCGATTTATATTCTGGTATTTTTAGCAACAATGATGTTTTTGGGGTATATGAAATTTTTCGAAAAAAAATTTCTCGAAAAAAGTTATCTTTCAATATCCGCCGTATTATCAATTATTGTGGCTTTGATAGCAGCTGTTATGCCTACGGGATTTTCGCCATATATATTGCCTTTGCCGGCGTATATGATAATGATGTCTATATTTTTGAACCCAAGAGTTGCCTGTGTTGCGACGGTAATTTTGGCCACTGTTCTTGCAGCAGGTGCTCAATATGATATCAGATGGCTTATAACGTTTGTTTTGCTTTCTGTTGTGTCTATGATTGCTATTTCAAAAATAAGATACTCAAGACGTTTTGACCTTATTAAAACGGGGTTTTATATATCTATTGCGGGTCTTGTTATAGTTTTGAGTATATATTTGCTTGAAAAATGTCTGATTGACGTAAGCAATATTTTAATTGTACAAAACTGTATATTTCTGTTTTTTAACGGTATATTAAGCTCAATAATAGCACTTGGCCTTTTTCCGATATTTGAAAGCGGATTTAAGATAATAACGCCGTACGGATTAGCGGAACTTGCCGATCATAACCAACCGTTATTGAAACGTTTGCAGTTTGAAGCTCCCGGAACTTACCATCACAGTCTTATGGTGTCAAATCTTTGTGAGGCTGCCGCAGAAGCTATTGGCGCGAATCCTATTCTCGCACGTGTCGGCGCGTTTTATCATGATATCGGTAAATTGAAACGTCCGCTGTTTTTTGTGGAAAACCAATCTTATTTCGGAATTGAAAATCCGCACACCAAGCTTAATCCCAGATTAAGCAAGATGGTTATTACGGCTCATCCCAAAGACGGGGTGGAACTTGCAAAAGAATACGGGCTTCCGCCGATTATTCATAATTTTATTTTGCAGCACCACGGAGAAGGTCTTGCAAGTTATTTTTATAATCAGGCAGTGCAGGAAGAAGGGATTGAAAATGTTAAGGAAGAACAATTCCGCTATACTGGCCCCAAACCCAATACAAAAGAAACCGCAATTCTTATGATTGCAGATGCGGTTGAATCAGCTGTGCGTTCCTTAAAAAATCCGACACCTGAAGAAATCGAAAGTATTATCGACAAAATTATTGTTGAAAGGCTTAATGATACTCAGCTCGCGGACAGCCCCCTGACGCTGCACGATTTGAAGGTTATCGCTGCTACTTTTAGCAGAATTTTAAGAGGCATGCAGCATAACAGAATTAAATATCAGGAAAATCTCGCGGAAGAATTCGGAAAAAATAAAATTGTTATGCCTAACAAAATCCTTGATGAAGATTTGGAAAATAAGATTAAACAGCTCGAAAACCGCTCTGATGACAATATTGACGACAAAAAAGATGAAAATTAATGTTTTTACTGAAAATATAGATGAAAAATTTGAAATTAATGAAAAAAAATTCATTAATATTGCAAAAAAAGTGTTGAAATTTTATTTGTCGGAAATTTTTGAAAAATCCTGTCTTTCAGGGTATGAATTCAAGACTATTTCTTTTGATATCTTGTATTGTAATAGCGATAAAACCCTTGAAATTAACCGTGAATACAGGAATAAGGACTATCCGGCCGATATAATTACTTTTGCGATTTTTGCGGACAGCGATGATAAATTTATTTTTGACGGTGAAATAAATCTCGGGGAAATTATTATTGCGCTTGACAAGGTTCAGGAAGAAGCTTTGAAAAAAGGCAGGACGTTTGAGCGGGAACTTGCTTTTTTAATCAGTCATGGGATAATGCATCTTTTGGGATTTGACCATCAGACGGATGAGGATTATAATTTTGTTGTGGAATTACAGAATAAAGTGCTGGAAGGTTTGTATGACAAAATATAAGGCTCAGGGGTTTGCAAATACTTTTAAAAATGCCAGAAAGGGTTTAAGACTCGTTTTGAAAAGCGAAATTAATATAAGAATTCATTTTTGTGCGGCACTTTTAATTCTGTTTTTTGCCGCGCTATTGGGATTTTCGGCAACAAAAATATGTGTATTATTGCTGACGATTTCCGCTGTAATCTGTGCGGAGATGGTGAATTCAGCAATAGAATTTGCGTTGGATGCTGTATTTCACAATAAATATTCCAAACTGGTTGGAATGGCAAAGGATATATCAGCCGGAGCGGTTATGTTTACGACATTTGTGGCGGTTGCTGTTGGGCTGTTGTTGTTTATTCCAGCATTAATAAAATAGGTCATCGGAAAAAAATAAAAAGATTTGAGTCCGATGATTGAGGCCTCAGGTCGGTTTTACTAATCAACAAAAAAGTCTTGAATTTTCTTCAAGACTTTTTAAAATCACATTTACTTTATTTTCCTAATTATTGCTCAACACTAATCTGAATGTCGCTAAATTTTTGATAGAAAGCATAGCGTGTTTGTTATGCTGTTCTTCAGCTATATTAAAAATACGAATAATACGTTGAATTTCTTCCAAATCTTTTCTGGAATTTATTTTATAAACATTATTAATCGGATCTGACACCACTGACATCATTGTATTTAATTCTTGTTCTTTCATTTGAGTTATCCTCTTTTCCAACCTGTATATTTATATAAAGAGTTTTTTTCTTTGAAAATTGCTTTTTTTCTTGCAGATGTCGTAACATTTGTTAATAATTAGCCGCTCTTACTTTTTGGGAGCGGCTAAAAGACGATCAGTTATGATTATTTTTTTGCCAGTTTCCAAAGGGCGTCAAATTCTTCAAATGAATATTCACATAAAGGTTTTTCGGCGAGTTTTTCCATTTTGCGGAAACGCATTTCAAATTTTTTATTTGCTCTTAAAAGCGCCTGTTCTGCGTCAATTTTGTTCCAGCGGGCAAGGTTTACAACAGCAAATAAAATGTCGCCGAGTTCGTCTTCCATATGGTCTGTGTCTTTGCTTTGGCAGGCTGCTTTAAATTCGTCAAATTCAGAGAATATGCATTCATAAAGTGATTTTTCGTCAGGCCATTCAAAACCTTGTTTTACAGCGCGTTTACTGATTTTTTGAGCGCTCATCAAGGCGGATTGTGCTTTGGAAATTCCGTCCATAGCTGATTTCCGGTGTGGTTTTTCTTCTGCTTTTAATTTATCCCAATTATCAAGAATTTCATCGGTCGAATTTACTTTTGTGTTTCCAAAAACGTGAGGATGGCGGTGGATTAATTTATTTTTAATCCCTTTTGCAACGTCGTCTATTGTGAACTCATTTTTTTCAGAGGCAATTTGGGCGTGCAGAACAACTTGCAGTAACACGTCGCCCAGCTCCTCTTTTAAGTGAGTCATATCATTATCGTTAATAGCGTCAACAGCCTCATAGGCTTCTTCAAGCATATTCGGGCGAAGGGTTTTGTGAGTTTGTTCTCTGTCCCATCTGCATCCGTCAGGCGCCCTTAACCGTCTTATAACCTCTATTAATTCTTCCAAATTTTCATATCCCATATTCAAATCTTATCACAAACTCCTACTAAAGTTTATATTCTTTTTTGAAAATTACATCAAAAGGTGGATTTCATATCCGGTTAGTATGTTATTCTTAATATGTAAACAGTGAAGAGAGAGGTATACATTTATGGCAATAATTGCAAAGATTGGTCAGGTTTTAAACACCCCAATAACCATCGGAAAGACAGTAAAACATTCATCAAATCCGTTTGCGGCATCTACATTCAAAGGTAATGTTTTAACTGCGGACGTATTTGAAACAAAAGCGGCAAAACCGTCATTGAAAGACAAATTAAAATTAAGCGCATTTGTTGGTTCAATCGGTGATGCATTCCCGACTTTCCGTAAAGGTATTGAATCAGTCGTTGCATTCGGCAGCAGAATGAAAGAAGGATTTTCATCCGCAATTAATAAAATTAACGAAATCGGCTCAATGGAGATTTCAATAGATTTTGCAGGTGCTGGCCGTGCCATCAAATCAGGCTTTGCTTCAATGGCTGACAATTACAGCGTACAAAAACTCAAAAAACAAGATGTGGCATCACTTGAAGCAATGTGGAAAGAGTTATCAGGATTAAACGTTGCGGCATAGAGGAGGAGAAAAAATGAGAGATAATAAAAATAGAAAAATCAGAAATATTATTGAAGCTTTATGCTTGCACGCAGACGCTGATTCAATCAGAGTATTGGAAGAAATGGGCACAAATTCGGCTGACGATGAAATTAGAGAATTAACAGCCCGTGCACTTGTCAGAAAAAATAACCACGACTCTCTCGCAGTTACTATTACAAACAAAGGCAAAGGCATCAATGATATGTCAACAGTCGTTGCAATGAGCACTATAAACGAGCTTTTGGCTCTTGATAATAAAGATGAAGCTATTAAGATTTTATCTGATACTATTGAAATGCACTCCGATGAAGAAGTCAGAGAAAATGCACGTTCAGTAAAAGCTTTGATGGCTTTAAGCTAGAAAAATTAAGTATATAAAAAGGCTCCCTCAAGGGAGCTTTTTTTGTGATAAAATGTTGCTTTTCAGGAAGAAAATTGACAACGGCGTCGATTTTTTAGTATAATTCATTGTATGGGGACATTACAAAAATATCTCAAACAATCCGCAACTTATAAGATTTTTACCGGGGTTTACGACACCTTTTATGATTTTGTGGATACTTTGGGGAAAATAACGCAAAACAGTTTTCAGCTTATACAAGCACTTTTGAAGGGCGGAATTGATAAAAAAGAACTTATCTATCAATGTTCACGTTTCGGCGTCAGTTCGCTCCCTATAACGCTTACGATTGTCGGGATGACATCAGTTATTGTCGCGTCACAGGTTGCGCTTGAGATGGTTAAGCAGGGCGGTGGTAATTTTATCGGCATGATGATGTCAATTTTGATAGTGAGAGAAGTTGCGGTTATAATGTCAGGTTTTGCAATAATTTCCATGATAGGTTCGTCAATAGCTTCCGAAATCGCCACTATGCGTGTTACCGAACAAATTGATGCAATTTCTGTCTTAAAAGTTGACCCTATACGTTATTTATTTGTTCCCCGAGTATTATCAGGAATAATAATGATGCCTTTTGTAACCATAATTGCGGCAGCAGTCGGAATAATGGCCGGTGCGGTCACGTCTGATTTGTTTGCGGGGTTAAGCTACAGAGCATATTTTGATTCGGCTTGGCTCGGAATTTATATGAAGGATTTGTGGGTAAGCATGCTTAAAGCTGTGTTTTTCGGCGGAACTATCGCACTTATAAGCTGTTCCTCCGGATATTATGCCTCCGGCGGGGCCAAAGGCGTCGGACTCGCTACGACAAAAGCCGTTGTCTGGTCGTTTGTTGCAATTGTTATCTGGGATTTGATTTTTGCAGTGGCGTTTTTCTTTTAAAAGGTAAAAAAAAATGAGTATAGAAGTTAAAAATCTGGTAAAAAAATTTGGTGATAAAACAGTAATTGACAATGTTTCTTTTAAGGTTAACGACAGGGAAACGCTTGCCATTGTCGGCTTTTCAGGTTCGGGTAAAAGTACTGTTTTAAAGCTGATTTCAGGATTGCTGGAAAAGGATTCCGGTGAAATTATCACCTCAAAAGGTGATATTGCAATGGTTTTTCAGTATTCCGCGTTGTTTGATTCTTTGAATGTTGCTGATAACATTGCGTTTGCGCTTCATGAAAGGCGGGATTTAAGAAAAAAATATTCAGAAGACGAAATAAAAGAAATAGTTGCACAAAAGCTTGAGCTTGTAGGGTTAAAAGGGATTGAAAACCTTTATCCTTCAGAGCTTTCCGGCGGTATGCAAAAGCGTGTCAGCTTTGCGCGTGCAATTGTTACGGAACCTAATACAATTCTTTATGATGAACCTACAGCTGGCTTGGATCCGATATCTTCCACTTTAATTGAAAATTATATTGTGAGATTAAAAGAGGAAACCAGCGCAGCATCTATCGTGGTAACCCACCAGATGTCTACAATAAGGAGGGCTGCTGATAGGGTTTTGATGTTGTATAATGGTAAAATAGTTTTTGAAGGTACGCCTGACGATATGCTCCGGCAGGACAATGATTATACAAAACAGTTCGTTACGGCGTCTTTAGAGGGACCTATGAAAATGACGGAGGGTAATTGATGAATAATTTTAAAGAAAATTTGTTTAACAAAGATGTAATGTCACTTGATACGTATATTATGTTTAAGCTGAAAGAAGAAACAGCGCGTTTGAAACCGGAATTGACCGCCAAAAACAGGGCTCCGATTTCACTTTCAATGGGGGCACCGACTGCAAATCCTCCGAAAGCACTTGTTGAAAGACTTAAACAAATCCTTGATGAGGACGGAATTCATACCTATTCAACCCCTAAAGGCGAAGATTATTACAGAAAAGCAGTTGCACAGAGAATGAAAAATCGCTTTGGCGTTGAACTTGATCCTGATAAGGAAATCTATTCGCTTGTCGGCTCAAAAGAAGGTATTGCGAATTTGATAAGATTTTTGATAACTCAAAAAGATACAGATAAAGATATTATAATGGTGCCGGATCCTTGTTACGCTTCATATTTACAGTTTATTCAATGTGCAGGCGGCAAGGCTTACTCTATTCCTTTGACGGTGGAAAATAATTACATGCCTGATTTTGATGAGGTTTGGGAAAAATTTATAAAAGACGGCTGCAATCCCGAAAATTTAAAAGCACTTATTATAAATTATCCTAATAATCCACTCGGTGTCAGCGCCACAAGGGATTACGTAAAATCTGCTGTCGATTTTTGCAAAAAACACAAAATCCTTTTGATATCGGACTTGGCATATTCGGATTTGTATTTCAGTGAAGATGAAAAGCCTTTCAGTGTGTTTGAAATTGAGGGCGCAAAAGATGTAGCCGTTGAATTCCACAGCTTTTCAAAACCTTATGCTGTCACAGGATGGCGTCTGGGTTGGGTTTGCGGAAATGAATTTGCCGTTCAGCGTCTTGGCAAAGGCAAATCTACAGTAGATAACGGAATTTTTAAAGCGCTTCAAAAAGCTTGTGCTGAGATTTTGAATTCCAAAGAAGGTGATGATTACATAAAAGAAGGTAATTTAGGTTATAAACGCAAGCAGGAGATTATGGTCAAAGGTTTCACAGAGCTTGGCTGGGATATGTCACATGTTCCCCACACAACATTTTATCTCTGGCTGCCTATTCCGAGAAAATACAAAACTTCATTTGAATTTTGTGAAGATTTGTTAAAAACCTCCGGTATTGTTGTTGTGCCCGGTAATGCTTTCGGCAAGTGCGGCGAAGGATTCTTCAGGTTGTCTTATGTATGCTCTGATGAACAATTGCAGGAAGTCATTGATCGTATGAAAAAAGACGGATTCAGATATTAAAAGTAGCAAAAAAAATATCTCCCCGGCGGAGATATTTTTTTTAATATAGATTTTAAGATCCCTATTTCTTCTTTTGTGCTGCGGAAACTGCCTTGACAACTTCGTCAGTTATATCAGTTGTACTGTATAACGCAACATTTTTGGGGATAACCATGTCATAACCTTTTGCTTTTGCTTGTTCCGCAATGATTTTTGAGATTTCATCTTCTATTTTTTGGCGTTTTGAATCGTAATCCTTTGCAATGGCTTCTCTTTTTTCAGCATATTGCTTGTTGTATTTCATTTCTAAATCTTGTTTTTTCTTAACGTCGTTTACATTTGCGACATCTTTTTGTGCTTTTTTGACAAATGTAACAAGATCTTTTGCTTTTGCTTCCTGCTCTTTTTTGAGTGCCTGAACTTTCGGTGATGAATTTACTACTTTTGCAACATCAACCGTCGCAACTTCCGATGCTATTGCAGAGCTTACGCCCAGAGTTAATACTGCTGCCGATAAAATTACTAATGCTTTGATTTTCATTGTGCCTCCATTAAATATACTATTTTTTACTTTTTCCTAAAACAAATATCTTAACTTTCCGTCACAATATTTACAAGTTCATAAATATACTCTATAATAATATCAGGTTTATGACTTTTTAGGTTGAAACATAAATTTTTGTTACTAAATTGTAATAAAACTATAAAAAAACTTCATGTTCGCGTTTTAAAGTAGGAAAATAAAAGTATAACCGTAAGAGGTAGTAGTTGAAAATATGAAAAAGGTGATCACAAAAAAATTATACATAAGTGCTGTAATGGCATTTTCATTATTTTGTATAGTGCCCCAGAATTCTTTTGCTGCGACTTATGAAGGTTTGCCGCAGGAATATTATGATGCAATTCAGGCTGCACCAGGTCAAAGAAGTATTCAGCACGAATTTGAGCAGATGCAGGAAAGACGGGAAAAGCAGGAAGTCAATACTGACTATAACAAATATCTTGAAGAACGTGAAGAAGGCGGAACAAAAGGCTCGACAGTTATTAAAGGCGCTCCGGAAGGGTCAGGCGATGTTATAAGAGCAAAAGTCGAAGAACTGGAAACCAAAGGCGTTTTCGTTAATTCAATTGAGGTTGCGCCGTCTGAAATTCTTACAAGAGAAGAAATTGAACCTATTATTTCTAAATACGCCGGTAAAAATCTTTTTATAACCGATATTCAGGCAATGATTGATGAAATTAATTCATTGTACGCAAAAAAAGGTTTCGTAACTGCAAAAGCATATCTTCCGGAACAGCAGGTTGAAAACGGCGCTATTTATATTGATTTGATTGAAAGCCGTATCGGAAAAGTCACAATAGAAGGAAACCGTTGGACTAAATCAAATTATATTCTTGACAGAATTCCCGATAATGAACACCAGTTGTTTGATATTGTAAAATTGGAAAAAGATGTTCTTGATTTCAATAGATATAATGAGGGCGTAAAACTTTCAGCGAATTTGAAAGCCGGCGAAAAACCGGGTACAACCGATATTGAATTGTCTGCTGATGAAAAATTCCCGTTCCATATTATAGGTGTTATGGATAACGCTGGCCGTTATCAAACCGGTTCATTAAGAGGCGGTCCAATGTTGATTGCTGACAGCCTTTTCGGGTACCGTGACAGAATGAGCATGGGGGCATTTTTCAGTGGTGGTGCAACAAGCCCGTTCTTTGATTATAATATTCCTGTTAACAAACACGACGGACGTGTAGGTTTTTCTTATGCCTCTACGTTTGCTAAGGTAAAATGGGGTGACTATGCTCCGTTGGGCTTGAATACCCGTTCGTATATCTATTCATTGTATTATACACAGCCTATCAAACGTTCGCAGGGGTTTGAACTTAAAGGCTACGGGTCTTTGAATTACAAACGTGTATACAGCGCGATGGATGCTTTGAGATTATTCGGATATGATAATGAATTGTCTTTGGATGAGGTTACAAGCGCTGACATCGGGTTTAATATAAGAAAAGATACTGCACGTGGTATATGGTATTTGAACCAGAATGCGTCAATGGCGTTCCCGATATTTGACAGCAGATCAAGTTATTTTAAATATTCAGGCGGTATGTACAGAATTCATGATTTTTCACACGGTGTATACGGTCAGTTGAGGGCTAATTATCAGATAATCCCGAATAATAAAGATATTCCGTATATTGACCAGTTCCAGGCCGGTGGTCTTGCAACAGTCAGAGGTTATTCAGAAGGTCTGCTTCTGGGTAAAAACGGTTACTTCACCAGTGCCGAGTTAATTTTCCCGTTGCTGCCGCGTCAGATTACAAGTCCGAGATCAGGTGAAAAAATTCCGTTTATCGGCAAATATATTCAGGGTGTTGTATTTGCGGATCATGCCGGTATATTCCCTGCGGCAAGACAAGATTATTATGACGGAAGTTACTTCTTGGCTTCACTCGGTATGGGGTTAAGAGTTCAATTGCCCGGCGATTTGAGCGCAAGACTCTATTGGGGCTATCCGTTGGTTAACAACGCTTATGAACACGATAGAAAATACGGGCGTTTCCATTTTGAGTTGACATTAGAGCCAAGTATTGATAAATTATTAAAGAGCAGATCAATTGCCGCTAAAGTTGTACCTCAGGTGCAAAAGGAAGTTGAAGCTGAATACATTAATAATTACGATGATGTAAGACATTATGATTATTTCTTAGACGGAGCGGGAGCTCTATAAACATCCAGTATATATATTCATCAATCTATAACGCGATAGCCAAAAGCTATCGCGTATCTTTAAGGAGATTAAATGACAAAAGCTGTATTTATAACGGCAGTTGGTACAGATGCCGGCAAAACATATATTTCGGGACTTCTGGTAAAAAAATTAAGAGAAATTGGGCTGAATGCCGGATATTATAAGCCTGTTTTGAGCGGGACGGATGAATATGACGGCATTCCCGGCGATGTTGATTTTGTTTTAAAAACAGCAAAAATTAATGCAAATCCTTTTGATTTGGTTAGTTTTGTATATAAAAATGCGGTTTCTCCGCATTTTGCGGCAAGAATTGAGAAAAAACCGGTTGATTTGTGTAAAATCAAGTCGGATTTTGAAAGAATTAAGCAGCATTATGATTATATTGTTATCGAGGGTGCGGGTGGAATTACATGCCCTTTAAAGCTGGAAACTGACGGACGGATCCTTTTGACTGAGGTTATAAAACTGCTCGGTGCGGATATTTTAATTGTTGCGCCGGCTTCACTCGGTACCATTAATTCAACGCTTTTGACCGTAGAATATGCAAAAAATCATGCAATAGAGCCAAAAGGAATAATTCTTAATCATTTTGATGAAAATAATAATATGCACAGTGATAATATGGCGGCAATTGAAGATTTGACGAGAGTGAAGGTTATTGCTGCTTTGCCGGCCGGCGCAGACAATATTGAAATTGATAAAAACGTATTGCTAAGCGTTTTTAAGGAGATATAAAATGAATGAGTGGCAGAAAAAAGATTTAAAATACATTTGGCATCCGTGTTCGCAGATGAAGGATTACGAAGAACTTTTGCCGATAGTGGTTGATTACGGCAGGGGAGTGTATCTTTATGATATTGAGGGAAACCGCTATGCGGATGTCGTGAGTTCATGGTGGTGTAATCTTTTAGGACATTGTAATCCAAAGATTAATAATGCGGTCAAGAAACAAATTGACGCGCTTGAACATGTTATATTTGCGAATTTTACTCATAAACCTGTTATAAATTTATGCGAAAAGCTTTCAAAAGTTTTACCTGAGGGGCTTTGCAAGTTTAATTTTACTGATAACGGGTCGTCTGCTATTGAAGCGGCTATGAAGGTAAGTTTCCAGTATCATCATCAAACCGGCGCGCCGGAGAAGAAACGTTTTATGGCTTTAACGGATGCTTATCACGGTGAAACTATTGCGGCACTTGCAACTGGCGGTGTTGATCTTTATTCGGAAATTTACAAGCCGATTTTGATGGATGTATTAAGAATTCAGGGGCCGGACTGTTATAGGTGTCCGTATGGCAAATGCCGTGAGAATTGCGACTGTGAATGTTTTGAACATGCTCAGGAAATGTTTAAAAAATACGGCGCTCAAACTGCTGCAATTCTTGTTGAACCTTTATTGCAGGGGTCTGCGGGTATGAAAATTTATCCGGCTTTATATTTGAAAAAATTGCGTAAAATTTGTGATGACTATAATGTCCATCTGATTGCGGATGAAATTGCAACCGGTTATGGCAGGACTGGCAAGATGTTTGCTGTAGATCATGCCGGAATTTCGCCGGATATAATGTGTCTTTCCAAAGGCCTTACAGGCGGATATATGCCTATGGCGGTTTTTGTAACTACACAAAAAATTTACGACGCGTTTTATGCGGATTATAATGAGGGAAAAGCCTTTATGCATAGTCATACATATAGCGGCAATCCGCTTGCAGCCTCTGCTGCTTGTGCTGTTTTGGATATTCTTGAAAATGAAAAAATTATTCTGAATGCAAACAATAAATCGCAGTATTTTACCAGAATTATTAAAGAAAAATTTCTTTCGCTTGAAAATGTCGGTGAAGTTCGTTCAATCGGATTAATCAATGCAATAGAGCTGGTTAAAAATAAAAAAACAAAAGAGCCGTTTGATAGCAGATTGCGTATTGGGTATCAAATTTATAAAAAAGCCTTGAAAAAAGGTGTGCTTTTACGTCCGCTCGGCAATGTAATTTATTTTAACCCGCCGTTGATTATTGAGAAGCAGGATATGGATTTTGTGGTTGATGTTGCTTTTGAATGCACAAAAGAAGTTTTGGAACAAAATTCCTGACAGTATTATTATGAAAACGCTTTAAAAGATCTTTCAACGTTTTTGTCGATTACGCTTTTTACTGATTCATATTCAGTTTGCAGAGCATTATGTTCGGTGTCTAATTTTTTAATATCGTTTTCCAACTTATTATCTTTTGCTTCAATCTCGTTAAGTTTTTCCGTATATGCAGCTTCTGCTCTTGTGATTGCAACGGTATCTTCAACGGTTGTAATATCTGTGCAAGCGCTGTATATAACGGGTGTCCATTTTGTGGTTTCAAGTCCGGTTGTATCTTCGGCCTCATCAACATATTGAACTTTTTCAAGAGTCACGGCTCCGTGCTCAAGCGCGAATTTAAGCCACGAATTGCTCGTCAATAAGTTGTCATCAAGCTGCTTATAGTAGGTGCCGTTTTTGCCTTCGGTTGATTTCATTTCGCTTTGCCCGTTCATACGATGCCAAAGGTTTATGTACCATTGTGTTTTTGAATTAGTTTCATCAGGAATGGTTTTTCCCGGTATTTCGTCCAGATGTTCCGAATAAGTAAGTTTTAAATTCTCAATACCCGTAACCCATGCAAGTATCTCATTTTGCCATGATTTTACGTCATTAAGGTATTTTGTTTCGTTAAATTCAGGTTCAAGTGAAGAGGATATTTCTGCTTGATAATTTTCCAAAATCGGGACAAGGTCTTTATCGTAATCCAATCCCAGATCGTCGCGGTTTGCAACTGCATAATAAAGGTCAATGGTTTTTTCTTTCATTGTCTTTAATACTTTGTCATAATTCCCTGTTTCAGAGTTATAAACAAATTTGTAATTGCTTATTAATTTTTGTGCAACAGATGAATTGTATGTTGTAGTATCAGATGGGTCTTCTTTTGCATATAAAATATCAACTGTATCGCAAATTACTTCAGATACTTCGACCATTGAGGGGGTCAAACCGTTTGAGTAGATAGCCGAACCGTTAATATCAAATGGTGTTGTTGTTATAGTCAGTGCAGGATCCACCGTTGTTGAATAGGTTGCACCGTATGAGTCATTGACCCCTCCGTTACCGATAATTTGGCCGCCTATGTTCCCGACATTATCTGCAGGATTGTCCGGAGTATCAATTATGGAATCACCAGTATCCGTTGACGGTGAGTCAACTCCGTTTGAGGTGGTATTGGTTGATTGCTGTTGGGTAATTGAGGGGTTAGTATTATCTGTCGAATTATTATTGCCCGGAGGTGTAATTTCTTGACCGGATGTATTATTGCCATTTGAACTCACTAAATGTTCTTCTTTTAAGTCAAGTATATGTGCCAGAACGTGCAGGTAGCATTTGGGATCTTTATCAATTACGGCGTTTTCATAGCAAGGTTTTGTGGCTATATCAAATTTTTTATCCAGACCTTCATTGACAGACGTATTTTCGTAAATATCGCTGTTTTTATCCGGAAATTCCAGATTCGGTACTGTTAAAAGTTCTCTTAGATATGCCCCGAAATCACCTGTTAAATCTGCATGATTTTTTAATAGTCCGTTTTGTAATGAAGTTATTTGGCCAGCCCAAGAATTGACCTTTTGACCTATTAAATCGGCGTCGGCCTGCGTTAAATTTTCAGGATTTTGGCTGCATATATTTCTTTTAATATATGTAAGGTCGCTTCCGGTTATGTTTTCAATTGCGTCATACCATTCGTATACATCATTTTCGTTATACAAAGAGGTGTAATCTTCACCGTAGATTAATTGTAGTTTTTCTGTATACTCTGGGTTTTCCGCTAAATCTATTCCGTATGATTCCACAAAAGCGCTTAAATTATTGCTGTTTTCAAAGTGTGCAGCATCTGTTGATGATACTAAAAGCTGCCCTGAGGTGTTTGAAATTCCGTATTGATTTTTCAGATCACTGTATTCATACAAAATCGCAGGCGTCAACTCAGCTTCAGATGCATTGCCTTGCGCGTCGTAGGTCGTATACATCAGTTTTGTCGTATTCAGCGCGTTTATGTATTCCTGACTTGCTTCTTGAGTTTTGTCAGCAAGACGAACTCTCG
>CALUQQ010000001.1 GCA_944322955.1 Candidatus Gastranaerophilales bacterium | reverse complement strand
CCATTCTCGGATCGGACATTTGTTCTTCTTTCAAAAATTTATCCTCTCCATTACAATTTATACCACAAACTTTCTTATTTGGTAAATTTAATATTACAGATTGATACAATAAGTCATAAATATCAATCTCATCTTGTCCGTTCAAATCAGTAACAAATTGTCCGTCTTTAATCTCAAATTCCTGTCCTGATTCGTCAAAACCTTCAATTAGTGCCTGTTTTGCATAAAGTTCATCTATATCAAAATCCAACTTATATTCAAATTCTTTAAGACACAAATCACATTCAAGCTTAACAATTCCCTTAACATTTCCTTTAACTTCTATGAAATCACCGAGTGATGAAAATGTTAAATCTGCAGAAATAGGTGTTACAGCATTAATACCGTCAATATTTTCCTCGACTTTACAGTGAAGGGTTTTGTTTTTAGCGCCTTCAAGATCTTCTATTGATAAAGATTTATGCATTAAACGTACTGCTCCTCTTGCATAGCAAGCGCTGCAATCTGGTTGGAGACAAAGCAAACTTTTTTCAAAGGACCTGCCGTTTCTTTTTCAATAAAAGTAGCTGTTGAAGACTTCATAGCCTGTGTCAATTCATTGTATAAATCAAGCGGATTATCAACATACAACATCAGAGGCGCTGTTGAGCCTTTAATAAAAACCAAAACTGATGTTCTTGTTTTGATGTTTTGCGGATTAAATTGCTGTGCCATTTTTCTCTCCTTTTTTTTTCAATTATAAAAGAAAAAAGGTATTTGTGCAAGATATAAAGATTTATTCATCACATGAATGCTTGCCGTCAAATGACAATTCATCAAAGCACTTCAAATAATCAAGATTTTTATTTTCTATTACCCAAGCTGCACATCCATAACCGCTTTTAATGTTACTTTCAGAAGGATTACAAGTGTCTTCAAACGCACGAAAATCACGTCCCAAAGGTAATATACCGCTTCCGTTAGACGGAATATAAAAATAAAAAATGTCTTTTCCCAAAGTATTCGGTTGGGCATTCATACCATTTATATCAACTGCAAAATCCACACAGTAAACGACTGACTCCGGATTACTAAAACAAGCTCCATTAATAAAACCGCCAAGTAACGTAACACCGTTTGTAAGTGTAATTGTTGATATATGTGCCAAATCCATTTTTTTCTCAGCTCCATCCAACGATAAAATTTTATCATATTTTTTGCATAAAGAATCTTCTGATTTACATCTTTTTGCCACTTTCAAATAAGGTACAAATTTATCCCAGAAAGCATCCATATTTTTTATCAAAACGGCATCAAAAATAGTGTTTCCATCGTCATCGGTCGTGGCAGTACCCGTTAAAGTATCTTTACTAAACCACGTGTTTATAGCCCCTTCATTTACTTTTATTAAACCATATGCATTTGAAAGAATTGAATAAGTTTGTGTTAATTTATTAACAGTAACTTTTTCCTGATAATCAGCAATAAGCGTCGGTATTGTCATCGCTGCCACAATGCCGATTATACCGAGTGTGATTAAGACTTCTGCCAAACAGCACCCCCAAAACTCCCTCTACGAACGGTTAAAAGGGTCGCCCCCCCCCGACGTTACTAAATTTGTTGTTTTTCATACGTTTTTTCTCCTTTTTTTTATGGTTTTTTATCATTTTTTATTTTTACCATTTTTTTACGTTTTTGGCAAGAAATTATCTTTTTGACGGCAAATATGACTGCGGGTAGCTGTAATCCTCTTTAAAGCCTAAATGTCTATACATTTTTAGTGCCTGAAAATTATTTGTTTCAGTGCATGTGTTAATTTCGGTTATCGGGCGTTCGGCATTTTCAACCCAGCCTATTATTTTATCCATTGAATATTTAAGCATCATCTTTGACAACCCCCTGCCCTGATGTTCCTTTTTAATACCGACAATCGGAATATTAACTATCTGACCGCCGGTTAAATTCATAAAACAAAATCCCACAGGGTTGTTGTCACACATCAAAATACTGGACGCTTCAGGCAAAAATTCCCCATAAATATTTTTTGTAATTTTATTTAAAATATCATAAGTACCGTCAAGGGTTTGAAATCTCGGGTCAAAAAGCGCGTCAGCGCTTGTTTCAAAAGCCTCCTGCACAATATGTATTGCCTCATCAAAATATTTTTCATCCCACGGAATAACACTGTAACAGCTCGGCAAATTCCTTAGTTGCGTCATTTTTAAAATCTCACGTGAATTTGTACCGCTCATCAAAAAACGCAAAACAGCTATACCAACAAATTTGAAACCAAAACGCGCAATCTCTCCTATTAAAGTCTTTTGTGCACCAAGCATAGGATAACAAACAACCTTATCTTTTCTCTCTTTTTGGGTTTCGTTTAAAAATTCCTCAATCAAATACTTGCTTCTGACCAAAAAATTCTCCATATTAAGTGCATGGATTATATTAAGCTCAACGGCTTCTGAAATCATTGTCGTATAAACCAAAAAAGCTGTAGGAATGCCGTCTTCCAATAATATAACACATTTTATAAGTTCTTTTTTTACGGAATCTATAAAATCGTCAAAAGACAAAGGCTCCAATTCAAAATTATAGTCAGTAGTTGCGCGTGTTCTGAAATCTTCATAAACCGGCTCAAAGCCCTTATAATCTTCTTCTGATAACAGTTTTGCTCTGTATTCCGTCATAACCATCCTTACAGCATATGATGCATTTTATCTTTTTTAGTTTCCATATACCTTTTATTATACTTATTAATTTCAGGTGTCAATTTTATTATGTCATTAACGTTAAGTCCATAGCCCTTGAGAGCGATTATTTTTTTCGGATTATTGGTAATCAGATTAAATGTTGTAAACCCTAAATCCAGAATAATCTGCGCACCGTCGCCGTAGTTTCTCAAATCTGATTTAAAACCTAACGAATGATTTGCCTCAACAGTATCCTGACCGCATTCCTGAAGTTTATAGGCTTTGATTTTATTCACAAGTCCGATTCCTCTGCCTTCATGACCGCGCATATATATAACGGCGCCTTTGCCGTAGTCGTTGATATAGCTCATTGCGCCATGAAGCTGTGAATTGCAGTCACACTTAAGGCTATGAAAGATATCACCTGTTAAACATTCGCTGTGAACTCTTATTGCGGGAATTTTATCGCTGCCGTCGTCTTTAACAAGTGCCGCATATTCCATGCCTGTGAGGTTGTTTCTGTAACCGTAAATCATAAATTCACCGTATTGGGTCGGCAAAAATGCTTCTGCCTCACGGGTTACTATTTTTTCTGTTTTAAGTCTGTATGCAATAAGTTCCGCAACAGATATAAATTTTATACCGTGCTTATCGGCGAATTTTCTCAAATCATCGCGGCGCATCATATGTCCGTCAGAATTCATAATTTCGCACATCGGGCCTGCCGGAATATGCCCGCAAAGACTTGCGAGATCAACAACAGCCTCTGTATGTCCCGTTCTTTGTAAAACTCCGCAAGGTTTTGCAACACACGGAAAAAGATGTCCCGGACGTCTTAAATCAGACGGCACAGCATCCGGCGCTAAAGCAACTTCTATTGTCTTTGCCCTGTCAAAGGCTGAAATCCCCGTTGTAACTCCATATTTTTCAGCTGCATCAATACTTACCGTAAAAGCTGTTTTCATGCCTTCGTTATTTTGTTCAACCATTTGCGGCAAATCAAGTTTTTCAGCAATTTCAGGTGAAATAGCAAGACAAATAAGCCCCTTTGCCTCGTTTGCCATAAAATTTATAATCTCTGGCGTAACCATTTGCCCGGAACAAATCAAATCCCCTTCGTTCTCACGATCTTCATCGTCCGCAACAATAAGCATTTTACCCGCTTTAAAATCTTTTATTGCATCTTCTATGCTGTCAAACCTGAATTCGTCCATATTACATAAACCCGTTTTTAATTAAAAAATTTTCATCAATTTTATTATGCTCCGTTGATAAAAATTTTTCAACATACCGTCCTAAAATGTCTGTTTCAATATTAACCAAATCGCCGGAGCGCAAATTTTTCAGATTAGTATTTTCAATCGTATGCGGGATTATTGCAACTGAAAATATATTCCCGTCGAGTTTTGAAACAGTCAGGCTGACGCCGTTTACAGTGATAGAACCTTTATAGACAATGTATTTACTTTCGGGGACTTCAAACGTCATATTACCAAGGTATTTTGCTGTCATGTCAACGTGCCCTTGAACAATATGCCCACCCATTCTGGTTGAAGGTGTCAGGGCACGTTCAAGGTTTACAATATCTCCAGATTTTAAAGTTTTGAAATTGGTAATTTTAAAAGTTTCTTCACTTACATCAGCCGAAAAAGTATCCGACGTCAATGCTGTAACCGTCTGGCAGCAGCCGTTAATCGCAATACTGTCGCCGATTTTTGTGCATTCAAGAACTTTCTTACACTCAACAGTTATTACAGAACCTGATATACTTTTTAATACCCCTGTTTCTTCTACTATACCTGTGAACATATTTGTATTGTAACATAAATAATAAAAAATGTAGGTTGAGTTTTCTACCACCGATATTCTTCAATTAAACTAAAAGCACAACATACAAATAATTATCGCATAAAACGCTTTTATAAATATTGACATAATGCCCCGTACCTCATAATGTTTATATAACTCACACTTCGTTAAAGGTTTTAAAATGAGTTTTGCAAACCTCTTTTAGCCTGTCTTTTCCATATTTGGAAATAAATTCCCTTGCAGCATCTTTAACCTGAGCGGCACAACCTTTGGGAAATGTTACACCATAAACCTTTTCCATTTCCGCCATTTTACGAACATATGTCGCGCGGGCAAGAACAGAAGCCGCAGCAACCGCTATATCGCTTTCTGCCCTGACCATCTGCCTCAATTCAATATTTCTGCCGTATTTCATTAAAGCTGATTTTATAAGGCTTTCATCTCCAAATTTATCCGACAGAGCATACTCGCAGACATTATTTTCACAAATATTTTCAATAACCCTTGCATGGCCCCAGGCAAGAAGCCTGTTTAAATTCTTTATACTGGCATAAAGCTCGTTATACCGTCCGTTTGAAATTGCAACAACAGAATGCACAGCATTCGCACGAATTGACTTTTCAAGCTCAAGGATTTTTTTATCAGAAATTTTTTTGCTGTCTTTTATACCCAAATCAACAAAAAGCTTTTCTGTTTTTTCGTCAACAAGTACACCCGCTATACAAAGCGGTCCAAAAAAATCTCCTTTTCCTGATTCGTCAACTCCTATATGCATTAACGTAAACTCTCCGGAACTGCCATAGGTAAAGGTGACGGCGCAGGACTATGCACAGGCTGTTGAACAGGATTTACAGCCTGAGGTGTCGGAACAGGTAAATTCTGCATAGGAGAAGACTGTACTCCTATACTTGATTTTACGCTGTTTATAACATCTTTTGGATTAATTAACTTTTTCTCGCCGGTTGTATTTGTTTCCTCAACAGAATTTTCATCTGTATTTTGTTCTTCAAATTCTTCGCCCTGTTTTATAATTTTTATATTTGCACTATTAAGCTTAAAGGGTTCAAGCACGACCTGTGGATAATTAAAATCAAGCTTGCCGTATGGTTCAGTTGCAACTTTCATAACATCTTTCCAAATAATTGCCGGAACTGTACCGCCCTGAATAGCTTTGCTCATAACGGTATTATCGTCGCTTCCGACCCAGACACCGGTTACAATATTCGGAGTATAACCTACAAAATAAGCATCCTTATTATCATCTGTTGTCCCTGTTTTGCCGGCGGCCGGTTTTCCGATATTTGCGGCGGCACCCGTCCCGTTTGTAATTACGGTTCTAAGCATAGCTGTCATCTCAGCAGCAGTTCTTAAGCTCAATTGATGCGTAATTTTTGTTTTGGAAGCTTCATAAACAACTTTGCCCCGTGAGGTTTCGACTCTTTCTATACCGTAAGGCTGAACAACATATCCGCCGTTTGCAAACGCGCCGTATGCTCTGGTAAATTCAAATAATTTAACGCCGTTTGACCCGAGTGCAATTGTATAGTCATATTCTATAGGTGTTTCAATTCCCAGAACTCTTGCAATTTGAATAACAGAACGCACGCCGACTTCCTGAATTACTCTTGCCGCACAAACATTTGATGATACCATTAACGCACTGTAAACAGGTATTTTGCCACGATATTTATTACCGTAATTTCTCGGTGACCAGCCTCCTATTGTAACAGGCATATCTTCAATAAAATCATTCGGACTTACACCTTTTTCAAGCGCTGCGGCATATACGAAAGGTTTAAATGCTGACCCGGGAGGCCTTATAGCTTGAGTAACTCTATCGTACTGGCTTTTTGTATAATCTTTTCCGCCGACATAAGCCAGTATTTTACCGTTTACCGGATTAAATGAAAATACAGCAGCCTGTTTTGCATCACCTGCCAGACCCCAATTCTTTAAATCACGAACAACAGCTTCATTCGCAGCATTCTGAGCTTTTGAATCAAGTGTTGTTATAATTTTATAGCCGCCATGAATAATTTCTGTTTCATCAAACCCAAGTTTTTGCAATTCATTCATCACGTAATCACAAAAATACGGCGCCTTATTTGTTGTATAAAATTGCGGCATGTCATTTAAGACAACTTTCGCCTCTTTTGCTTTTTCGTATTCGTCTTTTGTAATATAACGCATTTTATACATTCTCGTTAAAACCTGATTGCGTCTTTTGATTGCCAAATCAAGATTGTTATACGGCGAATAAACAGACGGTGCCTGCGGCAAGCCTGCAATCAATGCCAATTCCGGCAAGGTGCAATCTTTTATGTGTTTGTTAAAATAAATCTTTGCGGCACCTTCAACACCATAAGCACCGGAGCCTAAGTAAACATTATTCAAAT